>CAXGVD010000530.1:0-2079 GCA_964012695.1 uncultured Opitutia bacterium | reverse complement strand
TGCTCAATACCTTGGAAAAGAAAGTGGCGAAAGGGGCGGACTGGGACGCTCTGCTGCAAGACGTGACCTTGCTGGGCGATCACGAAGGCGAGGCCTTGGACGGCTTGCATGACGCCGACGTCCTCGACGACGAGACCGTGATGGCCACCGTGCGAAAAATAGTGGAAGAATGGCCGCCGCCCGACAAGCCGCTCGCTGGCAGGGACATGGGACGGACCCCGCAAGACTTCCTGTTGGACGCAGCCGATGAGCCTGGTCGCAACTTTCGGGGCGCTCTGCGCAAACTGCTCGACAAGGCAGGCATCCTCAAGAGCGGCGGTTCTTCCCGCAAGCTGGCCACCTTGTCGGAGGAGGAGCGCGAACTGCGCACGCCTCTGCCCCGTTTGGAGGACCGGCGGGCGGCGGGCATGGAAATGGCCCTCGGTTTTCGTCCCTTGCTCTTCGACGGGCGGGAAAGGCTGCCCCGCCGCAAGCTCGCCCCCCGGGACGTCGCCTTCGTCTACCTGGACGTGAGCGGCTCCATGCACGCGGTCATTCCCAAGCTGACAGCTGCCCTGCGGGAACCGCACCGCAAAGGCGAGGTGCGACTGTTCGTCTTCAGCACCGTGGTGGACGAAGTGAAGCCCCGTATTCCCTTCGAGAAGCAGGAATTGCAGAACACGGGCGGCACGGATGTGGGCTGTGTCTGCGCCCACCTCGCCGCCATGCTCGAGCAGGAAACGCCGAGACGAGTCGTCCTGCTGACCGACGGCTACGTCGGCCGCCCTCTGGAATCCGATCTCGGAACCTGCCGACGTCGCAAGGTGAAGCTTTACGCCGGGCTCGTCGATCGCCCTTACGTCCATGATCTGGAGGACGTGGTCGACGAAATTCACCATCTGCCGTCCTTCGAATGAACCACTTTACCATAAGCGCCATGAACCGACTAGACCGCCACCACTTCGCCGAATACGTCGCGCCCGGCCATCCTGACCGGCTGGCAGACGCCATCGCCGAGACCATCATTCACCACTACGCCTCCAATTCCCGACGCCTTGTCGGCGTGGAAGTGGCCACGCACGACGTCAAGGTCTTCGTCGACGGGCGTGTAACCGTGCCGCTTCCGTTCGATCTCCAACGGGAGACCGAAGCCATCCGAGCCATCGTTCGAAAGGCGTACGGGTACGCCGGTTACGGGGAAACCTGGGGTCCCGCGCCCGACGACCTCGAAATCATCGTGGCCGCCTGCATCGAGGCCATGCAGGAAGGCGAGGAGGAAATTCGTTCCTATTCGGATGACCAGAACGTGGCCATCGGTTACGCTGAACCCTCCCCCGCCACGAACGATTTGCCGCCCGCGCATTGGTTGGCCAACCGTATCGGACGGGCCGTACTCGGCTTTCGAAACGAACGCCTGGAAGACTTCGGCCCCGACTTCAAGGTTCTCCCCGTCCTCCGCATCTCGGAGACCGCCCGTTCCGCGAGGACCGCTGAATGGGAACGCCTTACCCTCAGCCTGCAACACCGGCGGGGGTTGGACTACGAGTTGCAGTACAACCTCCTCTTTCCTTTTCTGAGCGACCTCATGAATCAGCTGGAACAGGAAGCGGACCTTAAGGGACTCGGTTCCAGTTTCTCCATCGAGAAACTGCACCTCAACGGCGCTGGAGACTTCCGCCGAGGCGGTCCCGAGGGTGACAACGGACTCAGCGGCAAGAAGCTGGTGGTGGACCACTACGGTCCCGATGTCCCAATCGGCGGAGGCGCCCTTTGCGGCAAGGACGCCCACAAGGTGGACCGAGTCGGCCCCCTCCGGGCCCGGCAACTGGCCAAACGCCTCTGCCGCAACCATGACCAACCCGTCACCGTACGCCTCTCCTGGTCGCCAGGCGACGAGGTACCCTTCCACGTGGAAGCCACGCGCCGCGAATCCGACGGCAGGGTCATCGAAGTTCCCGCCAACCATCTCCCGCCTCGAGACTGGTTCGCCATCGACACCATCTACGCCGACCTCAAGCTCGGAAAAATCAACTGGCCCGAAATCGCTCTGAACGGCTACTTCCAAGACCCAGACCTGCCGTGGGAGCGGTGACCTCGGCG
>CAXGVD010000529.1:0-2090 GCA_964012695.1 uncultured Opitutia bacterium | reverse complement strand
CCCGCCGAAGCACCCGCCGTTTCAGGCGGAAACGTGGAGGTGAGTCAGCGCTTGGTGGACTGTCTTCTTCTCGCCTTTGGGCGCGTGGCTTGTTCGCAGGGCACGATGAACAACGTCGTCTTCGGCGATTCCACCCGCAGTCATTACGAGACCGTGGCGGGAGGAGGCGGGTCGGGACTCGGCTTCGACGGCGTCTCCGGCGTCCACGTCCATATGACCAACACCGCCATAACCGACCCCGAAATTCTGGAGCTTCGCCTACCCGTCCGCTTGGAAAGGTTCCGCTTGCGCGAGAACTCCGGAGGAGCGGGTGCATGGAGCGGCGGCGACGGTGTTGAACGCGAGTACCTTTTCGAGGAACCCCTCTCACTCTCCCTTCTCACCCAACGCCGGACGCAAGGCCCCGACGGCCTCTCCGGAGGCCAACCCGGCAGGCCGGGCGAACAAACCCTTCTCAGGGCCGACGGTTCTCGCGAAACCCTCCCCGCCGTCGCCCAACGGGACGTTCTGCCAGGAGACCGTCTACTCCTCCTCACGCCCGGAGGCGGCGGAACCGGCGACCCCGAAACCCTCGCCTGACTCATCCTTTAAATCCGCCCAAAGAAAAAAGCTTTGCCCGGATGGAAGAGAGCCGTTTGTCTAGCGGTATGAATGCCAAACTTAGCTTGCCGCGCCGACAATTCCTCAACGCCTCAGCCTTGGCGGGAGCCTTTTACGCTACACCAGGCGCCTTTGCCGAGCAACTCAGCTTTACCCCTGCTCAAACTCCTGGGCCGTTCTATCCAAGTAAACTGCCTCTGGACACGGACAACGACTTGCTCGTCCTCAACGATTCCCTCACGCCCGCGGCAGGCGTGGTCTTCCACCTCACGGGCCGCGTGCTGGACGCGAAAGGCTCGCCCATCCGCAATGCAGTGGTGGAAATATGGCAAGTGGATGCCAACGGCGTTTACCTCCACCCGCGAGGAGGGGACCGCAAGAAACTGGACAAACACTTCCAAGGCTACGGACGTTTCCTCACCGGACGCTCGGGTGAGTACTACTTCCGAACCATCAAGCCTGAGTCCTATCCCGGACGCGCCCCGCACATCCACTTGTCCGTACGCCTCAAGGGTAGGAAGCCCTTCACCACGCAGTGCTACGTGAAAGGCGATCCACGCAACCAACGTGATTTCATCTTCGCCCGCCTCGGCGGAGCCGGACAAGCCGCCGTAGCCGTCGATTTTCGGCCCGTGCCCGGCAAGAAGACGGGCGAACTCGCGGGCCGCTTCGATGTCGTCCTCGGCATCACCCCCGAAGATTGAGGCAAAGAGTGGCACAGGCGCGCTCTGGCTGAACCGGGGCGGCAGGGGCTAGCCAACAAGACCCATATGTGTCTTATTGCCTATGCGGCAGGCTCGAATACTTGGTGTTGCGTACAGTCAAGTTCCGCAAAAGGGCCTCGGAGTATTGCCCTAATATAAAAGGCGGGACGCCGCTCTCCACTCGCCGCAGGACCTTTAATCAGAACTGGGGCGGGGGTGGGGCTTCGGGAGGTTCACCGGGATTCCATGGGACGTCGTTGCGGAGGTAGCGGTTGGCGTCTTCTTCGTAGCCGAAGAAGAAGAGGTTGAGCATGGGGTGTACGACGGGTTGGCCCGTTTCGTCGGGGGCGAGGTTGCTTTGGGCAGCGTAGGTGACGTGTTGGGCGCCGTCAACGAGGAGGTGGTACCAGGGCTGGGCCTTGTTGGGTTGGGTTTGGTTGGCGAGGTACCAGTCGGCGGGTGCTTGGCAGGTGGGGTCGAAGGCGACGATGAGGGCTCTGTATTCGTAGCGCAGGTGACGGACGACTTGGCCGATGGAGAAGGGGGCTTCGTCGGGTTTGAAGGCGTAGGCTTCGTTGAGGTTGATCATCTTCCACAAAAAGGAAAAGGGCCGCCCGAATGAACGGACGGCCCTCTTCGTAAAAGAATGCCTAGCTAAGCCGTGGCTTAGAAGGTTAAGGTGAGTTCGAGAGCGATAAGGTCGCTGTCAACTCCGGCATCGTCGATGTCGCTGTACTCGAGGATGCCAAAGAGGCTCTCGGTGATCTGGTAGTTGGGAGCGATCGT
>CAXGVD010000528.1:0-2103 GCA_964012695.1 uncultured Opitutia bacterium | reverse complement strand
TGCACGGAGGGCCGTATCCCGCTACCACGGACGGCAGGTCCACCTCCGTGGGAACCGCCGCCGTTTTTCGGTTCGCCCGGCCCGTGTGCTACCAAGGTTTTCCCGAAGATCGTCTCCCGGACGAACTCAAGGACGCCAACCCTTTGGGCATCAAACGGATGGTGAACGGGGCAAGGGAATAACCGCGCCGCCAAGCGGGGCCATTACGGATGAGTCAGCGAGGGGCAGTTTGGCCTCTCTCGCGCGAGGGCATGCGTGCCCGTGAAATTAGTTTGCTTTTCCGGCTCAAAACCTATTCCTTCCCGAGCTTTGCAACTTAGTTGGTCACATGAAAAAGCAAGCTCAGCCTTTCATTCTGCTGATTTTTAATTTGGGCTTTTTTTGACAAGTGCAAATAAACCAACTATGTATTTAAACCGACAATAAGCCGGAAGCTTCGCCGTGATAGGAAAGAAGAACACCATCGGAATCTACGACTGCCTGGAAGGCCAGTTTCGCATCTTGGAAAAGTTTCCCTTCATAGTGGGGTGCTTGGGCAACGCCGATTGGCAAGTGCCCGGCGAGGATGAGTGGGAAGGGGCCTGCATGATCAAAAAGGTGGGGTCGAACTTCCGAGTCGTACCGAACAAAAAAGGAGACGAGCGGTTGTTGGTGAACGGCGGCCCGTTCGCGGAACCCCTGACGGTAGAAGCGGGCGAGGTTTATACGCTCCAGTTTACGGGATACCCCTTGTTGGTGTTCGTGGGGCCGGACCCGAAAGGCTGGGCGGACGGCATCCAGAAGGGGCGGTGGATTTTAGCCAACGGACGCAATGGTGTGGAATACGGCCAGTGCGGACGTTACGATGTTTTGGACATGATTCGCGAGGTGGGGGCGGACATGAGCGAGTGCGCGATCAAGCCCGTGGGGCTGGATGTGCCCTTCTGGGTGGTACACCTGCTGGACCATCTCCAACTCGAAGAAGAGGAGGAGGAAGAGGAGGAACTCATCGAGGAGGAAGTGGTGGTGGACCCCGACCGCGGGGAGTTCACCTGCCCGACCTGTTGGCTCAAGTTCGACCGCCCCGACGTGCTCAGCATCGCGGTGCACGAGGACTTGCGCGGGGACCGCAAGCTGGGCGAGGACGCCATGCTTCGGTTCGTGCCGACCGAGTTTAATTCGAAGGGGCAGGCCATGGACGCCATGGGGTTGCCCACCACCGACGTGGGCTGTCCGCACTGTCACCGCAAGCTGCCACCAGGCTTCATGGACGTGACGCACCACATCTTCTCGATCGTTGGGGCGCCCAGTGCGGGCAAGTCGTACTACTTGAGTGTGCTCGTGCGGCAGTTGCAGCGCACGATGTTTCGGGAGTTCGGTATCGCCTTCCGGGACGCGGATCCTTCCTGCAACGCTATCCTGAACTCGATGAAGAACCGGCTTTTTGCGGGCACGGACCCCAAGGATTCCATGCTCATCAAGACGCAGTTGGAAGGGGAAATGTACGAGCGCCTGCAGCGGCACGACCGCGTGGTAGCCCTGCCGCGGCCCTTCGTCTTCAGCGTCTCCGACCCTCGGGGCGGGGGGCATGATTGCTCCATCATCTTTTACGACAACGCGGGGGAGCACTTCGAGCCGGGTATCGCCAACGATGAGTCTCCGGGCACGCTCCACGTGGCCAGTTCCTCTGGTATTTTCTTTCTGTTCGACCCCATCGCCAGCCCCGAGTTCCGGCGTGAACTCCGCGGCCACGAGGACCCTCAGTTCAAGCTGGATGCCGGTGGTCAAAGGCTGGACCAGCAGGACGTCATCCTCTCCGAACTGGAGGTCCGGGTGAAGCAGAACAGGAACATCAGCATCGCTGAGAAGATCGACGCGCCCGTGGCGGTGATGATCGGCAAGTGCGATATCCTTAAGGAACAGCTCGACTGGGACCGCATCAAGTGGCCCGTCCGAGACAAGACCTTGGACTTGGATGTGGTGCGGGCCAACTCGGAGATGCTCCGGGAGTATCTCATGGACATGCACCCCTCCATCGTGGCCAATGCCGAAGCCTTGTCCACCAAGGTGTGTTTTTTCCCCGTCAGCGCATTCGGCCACAGTCCGAATACGATCAAGAACGGG
>CAXGVD010000527.1:0-2103 GCA_964012695.1 uncultured Opitutia bacterium | reverse complement strand
GCGGCGTCTTCCAGCTTGCGGGCGATCTCGGGCGGGAGGGGTTCGCCGAGGTAGTCGAGGGCTTCCCCGAGCCGCTTGACTTGGAGCAACAGAGGTTGGGCGTCCACTTCCTTCACCTGCGGCGTTCGGGCGGGCGAGGTGACGAAGGTCGAGAGAAGAAGGGCGGCGCAGAGGAGGGCTCGTTTCATGGCGTTGGCGGGTTCGAGTGGTCGGGTCGGGAGCGAGGCGCGACCTCGCCAGCCTTCACGAGTGGCGTTTCGCCGCAAGTTCGTTTTCGCGTTCGTCCCAGCTTAGCCGACGGCGGAATTGGGAGAAAGCCAACCAGCCCGCAATCGCGCAGGCTACTATGACCCCCGTGTAGGATGCGTTTTTAACCGAGTCCTCGAAGGGGCCGAAATCGATTTCGTGGGCGTGGACGAACGACAGGTAAAATGCGGCGGGGGGCGAGAAGGAAACGACGTACAGGATGTAGTCCGCTGCGTCGGTTTTCCACCCCACGGCCAGTACCATGCCGATCAGAAGCGGCGTTACCCACAGCAAGCCGATGAAGCCCCAGAACCCGACGTTGAACCAACTTTCCCGGGCGGCCCGAAGGTAAACCAGGACGGCCCCGAAAAGAAGACAGGGAAGGACGTAGGCCTCCGGGCCCGGGGCCACTCGAAAGAAGAGGCCGGACTCCCCCGCCTTGGCGAGAAGCGCGAAGTGGGTGATCGGCATGAGGGCTAGGAGGGCGGCGGTCATCGGCCAGCCCGGCTTTTCGTCTGCGAGGACGGGAATGGCGTGAAGCCCGAGCTTGGCCGCCCGCCTCTTCCCTTTCAGGTATTGGTGCCTGGTGGGGCAGGTGACGTGCAGAATTAGGAGGGCGGCGAAGAGCGAGAGGGTGAAGAGAATAGTCTGCACGAGGGCGAAGGTCTGAGAAGTTTCCTGCCTGTGGTAATGGAGTTGGGCCTTGGCGATAAAGTTCGCCTCTTCAGCACTCATCTCTTGAGGGTGGAGGTGTTCGACCTGTTGCAGTTTTTCGGCCGTGAAGGCTGTGCCGAGCAGGCCGGATGCCCGACCTTCCCCGAAGTACTGCCAGAGACACCCGAGCAACAGAACCTGCAGGACGACGAAGAAACCTATGCCGAAGGGCTTGGAGAAGGCGGGCATGGTTTCATTGCGCCACTTACGGTGGGCGGTGGTGAAGAGCGCGGCGAGCAGGAGCCCCTGCATGAGCACGGTGAAGAGTGACGGGGAGAGCGTGAGGTCGAAGAACGTTACCTCCCGCCAGAACTCTGCGGTCTCAGTCCAAGGACTGTAACCGTATTCTTGTCCTCCGCGACTCACGGGTTTCAACTCCTCGCTCATGAGGCCGAAGTAGGTGGGCATCAAGGTGAGGAAGGAAAGGAAGGAGAAGCCCGCCTGCCCGAGGGCCGGCAAAACGACGTAAAGCCCGAGCACCACCATGCGCGACACCCAAGAGGCCGCCCGAGGCTTGCTCACTACGAGGCCCGTGACATGGGCCGTCAAGTGGTACAGCAACACGCACGAAAAAAAGACGGCGTAGAGGTGCAGGGTCTTGCCCGCCGAGATTTCCCCGACCACCACGGCGTGAAGGAGGAAGGGCAGGGTGAGGGCGAACATGAAGTATTCGCGTCCGGGCAGACCAAACAGGTAGCCCGTGATTTTTCCGAACGGGCTCATCGGCGTCATCCGCTGGTAGTCGAGCAAGCCCGTTTCCCGCTCCTCTGCCGTGCCCGCCGCCACCCGACCAGTGCCGAGGAACAGGAGCAGGAAGCCCTGCGTCGCCAACAGAAACGGAAAGGCGGTGCGGGCCCCGTTGGTATCCGAGGGCTCCGTCACCATCAATCTATCCAATTGGTAATCGTAGTAGCCTGGTTGGTGCCGTCCCTCCAGGTAGCTCGTCATGTAAACGAAACTCGTGAGGATGAGCGTGAACAACCCCCAAGCTACCAACTGCTTGGTCCGCAGGCGTTCTTGGTAACCTTTGCGAATGAGCGGATTTAGGGACATGGAAAAGCTGAAAGCGAAAGAGCTGGAAGTCGAGTTCAGGTTGACGGAGGAGGCGGAGGCGGCAGGTCGGCCGAACCGGATAGGTTGGGG
>CAXGVD010000526.1:0-2106 GCA_964012695.1 uncultured Opitutia bacterium | reverse complement strand
GCCGACGTCTCCCAAGGCCCACTTGCCCACGCCGCCCGTGACGTAGCCCGCCTGCTTCAACAACGAAGTCACCGTCACCGATCCCTTGGGCAATATGTGCATGTTGTTCCCCGCAATCGCCGTGTGGGCCGTGTGCTTTCCCGTGAGAAAGACCAAGCGCGAAGGCCGGCATACTGTATGGCCCGCATAGTGGTCAGTGAAACGCAGGCCCTCCTTCGCCATTTGGTCCAACCGAGGCGTCTTCACCACCTTCTGTCCGTAGCAACCGAGGTCTCCGTACCCCAAGTCGTCCGTCACCACGTAAATCAAGTTCGGCTTGTCTGGCTTCCCCGCCCCGAAGGCGAAATCCAACGGGGCGAGCATTAAAAAGAAAAAGGCGAAGACGAGGGAAGGTCTCATGGTTTGGTTGTATTTCGGCTTTGTCGTAGGCGTTTTCTTTTCGTTCCGCCGTGCATAAAGAGGTGGTTTTCGGGGGAGGCGAGGGTGAGGGCTAGGGTGGCGTTGGCAATGGGATGGTAGCCTAGGTAGGCGTCGCCGGCGTAGTTGCGTTTGCCGCCGAAGAAGGCCGCGGTATTGGAGGGCGTTCGGCAGAGCTCTAGGTAGGGAGTCCATTTTTTCAGGACGGCTTGGTGGGCTTTGGGGGCGTTGGCCTTGATGCCGGCGAAGCCGAAGATGAGGCCGATGGAGGTCATGGAGTGGGCGTGTCTCATGCGGGCTTGCTGCCGGACGAGGGCGGCGGCGAAGCTTTTGCTGAGTTTGGGTTCCTCGCCGGCGATGGCGAGGGCTGCGGCCATGGCTCCCGTACGGGCGGCCGGGTCAGGATGGGCAGGAGCTCGGGCGGAGTAGCCTAGGGCCCCGCTGGCGGTGTCGATAGAGCGGTGTACTTCCTGCATGGATCGGTTCCAGGCTTTGCGGTCGATGGGGTGTCCGCAATGGGCTGCAAGGGCCCAAGCGAGGTGAGCTTGGGCGTTGATGACGACGAGGCCGCCGCCTTCGTAGGGGATGGCGTGATGGTGGCCCATAGTTCCGCGCGTGGAAACCCGGTCGGCAAGGAGGCGGCAACATTTGCGTAGGTCCTCGAGGAAGGCGTCGTCACCAGTGGCCAGTTGGTACTCGGCGAGTAGAATGGCGGCGGAGGCTGCTTGCCAGTTCTTGGGGCCGGTGGTGGGGTCCTTAGCGTCGATACTGTCGTTGCTTTTTCGGTTGATGAAGCCGATGGCCTGGCGGATGGCGGGGAGGTGGACGGGGTCGTTGGCGGCGAGAAGGGCGAGCGCACAGAAGGAGGCGGTGTAGACGTCGGCGTCTCCACCCACGCCGGGTTTCCAGCTTCCGTCTTCGCGCTGTAGCGCTAGCAAGTGGGCGGTGATGCAGGCGAGGTATTTTTTTCTTTTGGGGCAGTTGAGTGGAAAGGTGGTGGAAAAG
Source organism: uncultured Opitutia bacterium (assembly GCA_964012695.1). GTDB lineage: Bacteria > Verrucomicrobiota > Verrucomicrobiia > Opitutales > Seribacteraceae > CAXGVD01. Next base: position 684 of record CAXGVD010000526.1, on the reverse strand, counting down.
GCGGGAGAGGGCGGAAGCGTGAGGGTGAGCGGGATTTTTTGTTCGTCCCGTTTGACGAGAAGTCGGAGGTCCCGAGTTTCGGAAGCACAGACGGCGTCGAGGGTTTCGCCCAGCAGGGTCTGCGGGCCTTCGAGGCCCTTGTCCGTATTCATGGAGAAGGCGTGGTCGGGGACTTTTCCGTCGATGGCGAGGATGCGGTCACCGACTTTAAGGCCACCTTGCTCGGCGACGCCGCTCTCACCCACATCTCGGACGAGGATGTCCTTGCCGCCGTCGAACAACCTACCTGTGGCGGAGAGGACACCGAGGGGGAAATCGTGAAAATCCGGGCTCTTTCCGTCGGTCAGTTTGGGGCGGTAGGGTTCCTTAGCCAGGGAGGAAAGAGAGCCGCCGAGCAGGAGAAGGCCAAGGGTGATTGGCTGGAATTTGGTTTTCAATGAGGTTAGCTGCTCCCGAAGTTGTCTTCCGGTTGTTAATTCTTCTTGCTTTTGCCGGTGTATTTGCCGTCGTCCTTTTGGCTTCGCGGTTCGCGGTAGCCCTCGATAATGTAGCGCTTGAACCTGGCCGCAATCTCGGGGTGCTTGGCGGAAAGGTCGTTTGTTTCCGCCCGATCCTTGGTCAGGTCGTAGAGGTACATGTGTCCGCCCTTGCCTATGCCCTTCCATTTTCCCGAACGGGCGGCCC
>CAXGVD010000525.1:0-2113 GCA_964012695.1 uncultured Opitutia bacterium | reverse complement strand
TTCCTTGGCGTGGGCGGCGTGGGCGGCGGCCAGCTTGGGGTTCTGGGCCCCCGTGCCGACGACCACGGGAACGCCAGCCTCCACGAGCCGGGCCACGCCGGCTTGGCGTTGGGCGTCCGTGAGCAGCGGCCAGTCTCCCATTGAACCACAGTACACCACGGCGCTCATGCCGCGCCCCAAGAGGTCGAGGGCCTTGGCCACGAGGGCGTCGTGATCAGGTTCGCCCGCTTCGTCGCAGGGCGTCATCAGGGCAGGAATAACCCCGCGATAAATATCAGTGTTCATGAAGTGCGGATGATGGAGAGCCTCAATCCAAATTGGAGGTGATCTCCTTTTCGGAAGGAGTTTCGGAGGATACGCCGCCTTCTGGAATCTTAACCTTGGCGGTCCAGAGAATGGCGTTGAGCATGATGCGGCGGTAGTCGTCGTTCTGCCAGTTTTTGTGAACGTGTCCGCCCGTGAAGCCGAAGCCGCGGCCACCGTCCTCGCGCTCGTAGGCCCAAGCGACGTGCTGGGTTTCGCCGTTGGCCACGGCCTTGCGCACGGTGGGGTTCCCGCTGCGGGCTCCGTCCCGGCGACGCAGGGTTGATGCGGGGGGCACGTCCGTAAGGATTGGCGTAACGTTCTTGAGGTCCTTCACGAAACGCATGTGGTAGTACCACTCGTCGTTAACCGAGAAGGGTCTCACACCGTTCCAGATGGGATGCTGCCTCGCCTTAAAGCTCGGCGTCCAGTGTGGATTGACGGACCAGTTTAGGTCACAGAACCCGCCCATCCATTCGAGAAACTTGTCTCCTGGCGGCCCTTTAACGGCCTCGGTGGCCCAGTGAATCATGACCACGCCCACCCCCTTTTTCATCATGGCGTCGAACGCCTCCAACTTGGGGTTGAGGACGTGACCGCCGTGTCCCGTGCAGAAGATCACAACGGTGGAGGCACCCGCGAATACGCCATCGTCCTTGGGATAGCCGTAGTGCGGAACGAGAACAGCCTCCACGGGCAGGCCGGACTTGTTGAGCCTGTCAGCCAGAATCATGTTGCCCGCCCGATGCTCGTGGGCCATACGCCCGTGGCTGGGCTTACCCGAAATGAAGACCACCTTGGCCTCATCCTTCGCGAAGACGGAAACCGCAAGGTGCTCGGTCACGAAGACAAAGGTCGCAAACAGGAGGAAGAGAAAGAAAAAACGTTTCAAGCTGCCGTAGTCTCGTAGCTTTCGGGGACGGGTCAACACCAAGTGCGCGTTTGTTGGGTTACTTCTTACCTTCCACCTCGCCGAAAAGCTTCTCCAATCCCGTAGCTGGGTCCATGCTCCAACCCTGAACTTCCTAACTCATGCAATCGAGGTTTGCCCGGAGACTCCTCCGCGCCCTAACGTGGGCGGCATGATAAGTGCTAATCGTCTTCTACGCTCCATGGCCTTCAGCGCAAGCTTCCTGGCCTCCGCTCTGTTCCTAGTCGCCGAAACCAAAGCGAAGGTCGCCTGGACTCCTCTCTTCGACGGCAAAAGCACCAAGGGCTGGACACCTCGAGCCAAGGTGGTGAGTTTCGAAGCCAAGGAGGGCGAACTGCACCTCTTCTCCAAGGTGAATGTCTGGGTGGTCTCCGACCTGCAAATGGCCGACTTCGAGGTAGAAGCGGAGGTGAAGATTCCCACCGACTACGCGGGCTTTAACTCGGGCCTCGGCTTTCGTCTGGTGGGCGACAAGGGCAAGCCCCGTGGCTACCAGTGCGAAATCGACCGCGGGAAGCCCGGCGGCGTGTACGGCATAGGCATGGGCGGCTGGCTATACCCCTCTGGAACTACGGGCGACGAGTACAAGAAGCGGGCCGACGGCCTCTTCAAGCCAGAGGAATGGAACAAATTCCGCGTGGTCTGCAAGGGCCCGAACATCATGACCTTCATGAACGACAAGCTCATCGCCGTACTTCGGCGAGCGCGGCAGCTCGATCGCGACAGCTTTCGACACGACACCTCCTCCAAGGTCGACGGTGGCCTCTTTAGCCAGCCGTAACTCGCTCTGACAGATAGCGGAATCGATCGGTCCTTGCCAGTCCCGTAGAGTCGTGCCAAAACCGGCCCCAGAGCAAGCGAGATGCATCGATGACTGAT
>CAXGVD010000524.1:0-2127 GCA_964012695.1 uncultured Opitutia bacterium | reverse complement strand
GGTCAAGCTGTCGGAAATCGTTTCCAACTCGGTTTCCACACCGTGGAGGACTTGTTTCCCGCGAACGACGCGGGTGCCTTCCACTTCGAGCATAAGCTGGAAGCCCAGACAGATTCCGAGAAGGGGTTTGCGGCCTCTCCACCTGTGGTAGAAGGCTTGTGTTTCGGGGTAATTGGCCGGCTTTCCAGGGCCGGGAGAAAGGACCAGCAGGTCAGCTTTCTCCGCCTTTTCGTTCAGGGCGGGGTCTCGCCTGTCCATCACCTCCACCGCGCCAAAGCTTGCCAGCAGGTGCTCCAAGTTGCGGGTGAAGGAGTCGCGGTGATCGACGAGAAGGCAGTTCATGCGGAGCGAAGTGGAGCTTGGGCGGAAGAGGGATATAAAGAATGTTCGGATGTGGTCTCGAGGGCTTCCGGGCGGCGAAACAGCTCCAGTAGGGCCTGGGCCTTGAGGGCGTTTTCCCGGTACTCGTATTCGGGCGTGGAGTCCACCACGATGCCCCCGCCAGCTTGGGCATAGCAGGCTCCACCCTTGAACAGGAGTGTCCGGATGATGAGGTTGAGCCGGAGGTCGCTGTTGTCGGCGATTACCCCAAAACTGCCCGTGTAGGGACCCCGAAAGCTAGGTTCGAGTGAGTCGATGAGTTCGATCGTCCTTACCTTCGGGCAACCAGTGATGGTGCCGCCAGGGAGGAGGGCTCGCAAGATTTGGAGAAGGCTGGCGTCGGGCTTGAGACTCCCCTCGATGGTCGAGACGAAATGGTGCAGGTGGGCGTAGGTCTCAACTTCGCGAAACCTCGCGATGCGCACGGAGCCGGGTCGGCAAACGGCGGAGAGGTCGTTGCGCTCCAAATCGACCAGCATATTGTGCTCGGCGACTTCCTTCGGATCGGAGAGGAAACGGGCCACTACGGCCTTGCGGTTCTCCCCCTGCCGGCGTTCGTAGGTACCACCGATGGGGCGAGTCACGATGCGGTCTCCGCAAGCGTCAATCACTACCTCCGGAGAGCAGGAAGCGAGGGCGAAGTCCTGATGCTTAAGGAGAAAGGCTTCGGGAGAAGGGTTGGCCGCGTGGAGTCTGCGGAACGCCGTGACTGGATCGAGGTCCGCTCGAACCTCGTGACGCTGCGAGAGCTTGATTTGGTAGGTATCTCCGTCGAGAATGGCTTCCTTAGCTCGGGCGAACGTCTCTTTGTAGTTTTCAAAGGAAAGGTTGCAGGTGATGGCCGCGGTCGGGGCCGGGGCGGACGAATCTGGAACGCTCACTTTGGAGAGAAGGTGGGCCAGCTCATCCTCGCGGGCGGGATCGACGGACTCGACTATCACCTTTCCGTCGCCAAGGCGTATAAGAGTGGAAGGACGAGCGAAAAAGCCGTCCGGGAGATCTAGATCGCGCGGAGCCGAGAGAGGCACTTCCAGAAGCGAGGCAAGAAACTCGTAACCGAAGAAGCCCGTCCAACCAGAAAAGGTGAGCCCCGTGGGCGCAGCGGGCGCGGCTAAGCGTGCCACTCCGTCCTCCGGGTAAGCGGCGTCCAAGGTGAGCGTGTCCGTAAAGTCGAGATAAGCCACATGGCCACCCGTCTCGTCGGTCGAAAGCATGAACGGTCCGTCCAACCCGTACAGGGCGTCGAGAGAATCCGGAAGGGCGAAACTCTTCATGCCAACAAGGTTTGGAGTTCGCAAAAGGAGCTGAGTAAGGGCACGCCCAAAGGCGGCTCTTGCGCCTTGCCGTTCGGTGAAAACCACGCTGCCCGCCAACCCGCGAAGAGAGCGCCCTCCACATCCGCCTTAAGGCTGTCACCGAGGTGAAGTGCCTCAGAGGGGTCCACCGTAAGGACCTCTTCCGCTTTGCGGAATATCGCGGCGTCAGGCTTTTCCAGGCCTAGCTCCGAGGAAAGCAGCAGGTCGTCGAAGCATGAACTCAGGCCCAGATCGTCCAAAACGTTCCTGACCCGAGAGTCGTTGTTTGACAGCAGGGCAAGGCGCAGGCCCCTTTCCCTGAGAACGCCCAAGGTCTCGGCCGCTCCTTCCGCCGGTTTCCAAGCCTCGCCCGTAGCGTACAGCTCCCAAAGCTCCGTGAAAACGGCGTCCAACTCTTCCTCTGGGCAAAGCCCTTCCACGGAAAGGCGAA
>CAXGVD010000523.1:0-2128 GCA_964012695.1 uncultured Opitutia bacterium | reverse complement strand
GGCGACACCCTACGCAAGGTCCCCCGCGACGACGCACTGCGCCACACCCTCGAACCCGTATACGAAACCCTCCCCGGCTGGAGCGAAGACCTCTCCGGCGCCCGCTCCTTCGCAGACCTGCCCCCGAACGCACGCAACTATGTCGGTCGCATGATTTCGGCCACGCTGGAGGTGGCCTTCCCCACAGGCCTCTCCGAACGCGACCTGCCCCAAGTTCGCTATCTCGGCGTAGGACCGGACCCAGGGCAAATCATTCGGGACGTCCCGCCCACCGCTCGCCTCATCGAAGAATTCGCCAAGCTTCCAGTTTCCGAATCGTGACGACTCCACCGGCCTTGCCCCTTGTCCAGCGTCGCCTCTCCTGGGGCGACTTGGACGAAGCCGCCGTCCGCAACTTGGTCCGCTTCGCATACGAAGAAGACTTGCGGGGCCTCGGCCTCGGCAAGTCCCCTCCCCAAACGGGAGACGCCACCTCCCGCGCCCTATCCCTCTTCGGCACTGGCAAAGCCCAGCTGACCTCCCGCTCGGCCACCGTCGTTTGCGGACTTCCGCTCCTTCACCTCACGCTCGAAGTCTTCGAAGTGGAAAATGCAGAAGTAGAAACCCATGTGATGGAAGGCGCGCGCATCGAACCTGGTGCGATCATCGCCACCTTGACAGGCGACGTCGCCGGCCTGCTGGCCGCCGAAAGAACCCTGCTCAACCTCCTTCAACAACTTTGCGGCGTAGCCGCTGCGGCTCAATCCTTTTCCGACGCCGTGTCAGATTCGGGCGTTGGTCTCCTGGATACCCGCAAGACTACCCCGGGCTTTCGTGCATTGCAGAAGTACGCCGTCGCCATTGGCGGTTTCTTCAACCACCGCTTCGGGCTCTTCGAAAGAATTCTCATCAAGGACAACCACCTCGCCGCCGAACAAGCGATAGAAGGAAATCTTCTGACGGAAGCCGTTCGTCAAGCGAAACGGGCCGAACCGAACCTTCTTATTGAGGTGGAAGTCGACCACCTCGAACAAATCGCTCCCGCCCTGAAAGGCGGCGCGGACGCCCTCCTGCTGGACAACTTCACCCCCGAGCAAGTGGTTGAAGCGATGACCCTGACAGACGGGCGAACCGTGGTGGAAGCCAGTGGAGGCATCACCTTGGAAAATGTGCAATCTTATGCCTCCGCCCGCCCCCACTTCATCTCCACCGGAGCCCCCGTGCATCAAAGCGCTTGGGCGGACCTCGGACTGGATTGGCTGGACGACTGACCCCATGGCCAAGTATCCTGAAGGACGCAGGCGGACCGTATCGCCAAAGACAAAACATGGAAAACGTCCCGCAGAAGATCCTAGCAGCTATCTGCTCCGCGCCCTTCTCGACGCCTCCCCCTACTACGTCTCTGGAAGCTTCCTCGCCGAAAAGCTTAAGATTTCACGCGTCGCGGTGTGGAGGCGCGTCGACAAACTGCGCGCCCAAGGGCTATCCATCGACGCCGCCCGCAACCGTGGCTACCGCCTCGCGGGCGAACCCGACAGCCTCAACCGCCACCTCATCGAAGCCTGGATGGCCGAAAAACATATTTCCTGCCCAGTCCACGTCCACCGCAAGCTGGACAGCACCAACTCCGAAGCCGAACGTCTCCTCACAGCTGGAGCTCAAGCCCCCTTCGCCGTCCTTGCGGACGCCCAAACGCAAGGACGAGGGCGCTTGGGCCGCTCGTGGAGCAGTCCGCCCGCCGGCAATCTCTACCTCACCGTGGCCTTCCGCCCCGAAGTACCCTCAATAAGACTTCGCCTGCTAACGCTTTGGCTGGGCGCCGCCCTAGCCGACGAAATGCGCTCCCTCACCAATGCGCCCGTCGGTCTCAAGTGGCCGAACGACCTCGTAGTCAACGGTCTCAAACTCGGCGGAATGCTGGCCGAGGCCTCCATCGACCCCGAACGCACACTCACCCTCGCCTTCGGTCTCGGCCTGAACGTTAACGCCTCTCACAGCCGTTTCCCAAAAGAGTTGCGAGACATCGTCACCACCTTGAAGGCCCAATCCGGTTCCGCACACAGGCTTCACGAACTCGCCGCCACCCTCATTGGAATCATACTCCGAGGCTACGAGAAATGTCTCGCGGGCCTCAGTGCTGAAGACCTCC
>CAXGVD010000522.1:0-2139 GCA_964012695.1 uncultured Opitutia bacterium | reverse complement strand
CTCGGGCAAGTAGCCAGCGATCCGAAAGGACTGTTCGGCTCGCAGGCACGGGCCGGCGACTGCCGAAAAAAGCAGGATGGCGGCGAGCCTGAGGAGGCTCATGGTTAAGTCAAAAGTCGATGACGAAGACGTCGTCGAGGATGGGTTTGAGGATTTTGACGAAGGCCTTGTGGTCGGGGTGTGGGAGGTAGATTTCGCGTCCTTTTTCGTTGGCGAAGGTTACGATGAAGCAGTGGGTGAACCCTTTGTTGAGGCCTTCGGGGCTGTTGTTTACGCCCCATTCGAGCCCCTTGATTTCGGGGATTTTCTTCTTCAGGCCCGCGAAGGCTTTCTCGACTTGCTTGATTTGGGCTTCGGTGGCGTCTTCCTTGAACTTGAAGCAGACGACGTGTCGGATGCGTTTGGTTTTCACTTTGGCTTTTGATTGGACTTGGGCCTTGGCGGAGATTGCTGCGGTGGCTTGTGCGAGGGGAAGGGGAGTCGACTGGAGGAGATGGATGTCCGTCGGTTCCGTGGCGAAGGTCGCGAGAGGGGCGGGGAACAGGGCAGTTGCGGCGTAGAGAAGCACGGGAAGGGAAAATGTGGGTTTCATCGGTTTGTCGTGTGGATGGGTTAGGGCCGGGTGTGATTTGGCGTTAAGTAGAGCTGGTCGAATGATGAATGGCTTACTTGGAGCGGGCGAGCCTGTAAAGGTGTTTGGCGCCTCGGAGGAGGATGGAGTTGCCGACGATGGCGGCGGAGGCGTTGAAGGAATCGTCCAGATGATTGAGTGCGAGGGGCTTGGGGGCAGGGTCTGCGGAGAGGACGAGGGTGGCGCCTTGCTGGTCTGTGAAGTAGAGCCGTCCGTCGGCGGCGACTGGGGAGGCATAGAGGTTGAGGAGACCGGGAAGGCGGAAGGGGCCGTTGGGTTCCTTGCCGGTTGGGCCTTCAAGCCGAGTTAGGATAGCTTGGTAGTGACGAAGGAAGTAGAGGTGTCCGCGGTGGAGGAGAGGCGAGGGGACGTAGGGGGTACGGTGGCGACGTGACCAGAGGAGGTGTTCGGTGGCGGAGAGGTCGCCTCGGGCGCCGGAGAGGCGGAGGGCAAGCATGGCTTGGGCGTCGTAACTGCTCCCTGCGTAGAGGATGCCGTCCGCGAAGACGGGGGTCGCCACGACGTTGTTTGAGAGGCCGGGGCAAGACCAGAGGACTTTGCCTGAGGCGAGGTCGTAGCCTCTAATTGCGCCCGTGCCCGAAGCGATGGCTTGGGGCTTTTCGTCCACTACGGCGATGACGGGGGAGGCCCAGGAGGTGGGTTCGTCGGGGCGGGCTTGCCGCCAGCGCTCCTTGCCCGTGAGCTTGTCCAGGGCGACGACGAACGAATCACCTTCATGGTCCCAGTTGACGACGAGCGTGTTACCGTGGAGGGCGGGGGAGGCACCTTCGCCGTGACCGTGTTTGACTTGCATGTCGCCGAGGTCCTTTTGCCAGAGGAGTTTGCCATCTTCGGTGTTTAGGCAGTAGAGGCCGTTGGAGCCGAAGAAGGCGTAGAGGCGATGGCCGTCGGTGACGGGGGAGGCTGAGGCCCAAGTGGCCGATTCGTGCGTGCTTTGGTGGGGTTGGGCGTCGCGAAGGAGGGTTTTCCAGATAAGTTCCCCGTTCTGGAAATCGTGGCAGAGGGCGAGAAAGCGCAGCTTGTGTGTGGGGTCCAGGTTGTTGTGTGCGCCTGGGGGTTGCTTGGGAGTGGGGAGTTTTTCTCCGTGGGCTTCTGTGGCGGTGAGGAAGACGCGGTTGCCCCAAGTCACTGGACTGGAGTGACCTTTTCCGACGATGGGTGTTTTCCAGCGGAGGTTTTCGGTTTCGCTCCACATGACAGGAGGCCGACCGTCGGGGGACTCTCCCGTACCGAGTGGTCCGCGCCATTGCGGCCAGTTGGAGCGGGTTTGGTTGTGGTCCGTCGGGGTGGTTTGGGCGAGGCCGCTTGCGAATGCGGCGAGCAGGAACAGGGCTCCGCGTGCGAGGAGCTTCAGGGGCGCAGGTCGAGGCATACGAGGTCTCCCCGGGCGTTGCGGAGGAAGAGGAGTCCGTTAGCGAGGACGGGGGAGGTCCAGCACCTTCCTCCTATGGCTTGCTCGCGGGCTAGGGGCTTGAACCCAGCGGGGG
>CAXGVD010000521.1:0-2140 GCA_964012695.1 uncultured Opitutia bacterium | reverse complement strand
TGATGCCGATCTTGCACTGGTCCGGGGTGATGATCCCCGGGCAATTCGGTCCGATTAGACGAGTGGAGGAATCGGCAAGCCGGGACTTAACCTCCGCCATGTCGCGAACGGGAATGCCTTCTGTGATGGCGATTACGAGGGGAACTTCCGCGTCGATGGCCTCTAGGATGGAGTCCGCCGCGAAGGGTGGGGGCACGAAGATAGCGGCGGCGTTGGCGCCTTCCTGTTCCACGGCTTCAATCACAGTGTCGTAAACGGGCACGGTTTCTTGGAAGTGTTGACCGCCCTTGCCGGGGGTCACGCCCGCCACCACATTGGTGCCGTACTCCATGCACTGAGAGGTGTGAAAACTCCCCGCGCTTCCCGTGATGCCCTGCACCACGAGGCGGGTCTCTTTGTTGACTAGTACGCTCATGAGGAAATGTTTTGGATGAAGGTTTTTGGTGAGGCCGATTCTTCTTCTCAGGACTCGGCGGCCAGCTTCACCACCTTTTCGGCAGCTTCGGCAAGAGAGTCGGCGGGTTCGAGGCTGAGGCCGCTTTCAGAGAGGATGCGCTTGCCCTCCTCCACGTTGGTGCCTTCCAGCCGAACCACGAGCGGCACAGATAGTTCGAGGTTTCTGGCGGCGGCCACGATGCCGGCGGCTATAACATCACACTTCATGATGCCGCCGAAGATATTGACGAGGATGGCCTTCACAGCGGCGTCCGAGACGAGGATGCGGAAGGCGTTCTCAACTTGCTCCTGAGTCGCCCCGCCCCCTACGTCGAGGAAGTTCGCAGGGGAACCGCCGTAGTGCTTAATGATGTCCATGGTGGCCATGGCAAGGCCCGCGCCATTCACCATGCATGCGACGTCTCCATCGAGGGCGATGTAGTTAAGGTCGAACTTGGAAGCTTCCACTTCCTTGGGGTCCTCCTCGTCCTCGTCCCGAAGTTCGGCCACGTCGGGATGGCGGAAGAGCGCGTTGGCATCGAAGTTCACCTTGGCGTCCAGTGCAACCACGTCGCCCGAGCCGGTAGTGACGAGGGGATTCACTTCCACTTGGGAACAGTCCTTCTGCCAGAAGAAGGCATAGAGCTTCGTAACGAGCTTCACGCATTGTTTGAAGGAATCGCCCGATAGCCCCAACCCAAAAGCGATACGCCGAGCCTGGTGCGGTCGCAGACCTAGGGTGGGGTCAACCGCCACCTTGAGGATTTTTTCAGGGGAGGATTCGGCCACTTCCTCAATGTCCACGCCTCCCTCCGTGGAGGCGATGACGACGGGTCGCGAGGTAGCCCGGTCCATCAGGATGGCAAGATAGAATTCCTTTTCGATGTCGGTGGCTTCCGTGAAGTACACAGTTTTCACTTCTCGCCCCTCCTCGCCAGTCTGCTTGGTGACGAGGACATTGCCGAGCATGGCAGCGGCTTTCTCCTTGGCTTCAGCATGATCGCCAAGGATGTGAACGCCTCCTTGGAAGCCGTCCTTGAAGGTGCCTTTGCCGCGGCCTCCCGCGTGAATTTGAGCCTTAACCACCACAGCGGAATCCGCGGGGAGGGAGGCGAGTGCTTGTTCGAACTCCTCCTCGGATCGGGCCACGCTCCCGGCGGGAACGGCCACGCCCGAGTCGGCGAAGAGTTGCTTGGCTTGGTATTCGTGTACGTTCATGGAAAAACGGTAATTTGAAGAGGGCGTGAGAGACTGCCGCCGCCCCGCGTACGGGCAAGCCTATTCCTACTCGACTCGTTTCAAGGCAGTCATTCTTTATCTTCCTCCCTCTTTGACTTTCGGCGGAACAGGACTATTAAAATTCATCTCCACGCCAAGTGGGAACTAAAACAGGGGTTTGAATTAGTTGCTCTTTGCGGCTAAAAGATATTTTGTCATTTGGCAAACAAGCCACTTTTCCACCCTTTTCCATTCTAAATTCAATCTTAACACATGAGCCAAACCTATGTGCCCCCTAAGCGGAAGACCAAGGTGGTCTTCGTGCAACTCGGTTCTCCGGAAGCTCCGACTGCCAGCGCCTTGCGCAAGTACCTGCGAAAGTTTCTCGGTGACCCCCGGGTGATCGACATTCCCGCTTGGAAATGGAAGATTATTCTCAACTGCTTCGTACTTCCTTTCAGGCCTGCGAAATCGGCCAAACTCTATG
>CAXGVD010000520.1:0-2140 GCA_964012695.1 uncultured Opitutia bacterium | reverse complement strand
CGACGTGCCCCGAGAGCGTCGTGCTCACGCAATCGAAACCCAACTCGGCCGCCCGCAGGCCTTCACCGAGTTCGCTCACGTCCGCCATGAGCGCGGCGTTCGTCCGCGCCTTCATTTCGCAAACAATTTCCTCCAAGCGTTCGCCTTCCGGACGCGGCCTGCTCGTGGCGTCCATGGCCACCACCTCGGCCCCCGCCTCGGCCACCGCCAAAGCGTCCTGCAAACGCGGCGTGATGAACACGTCGGAATCGGGAAACATCCGCTTCCAAATCCCAACAACCGGAACACCCGTCCGCTCGCGAATGGCTCGGACGTTCTCGGGACCGTCAGCCCGGATGCCGGCGGAGCCGCCCGCAACCGCCGCTTTCGCGATGGCGGCCAGCACGCCGGAATCCTCCAACGAGGGCGAAGGCGCCGCCTGACAGGAAACGACCAAGCGGCCTTGCAATTGCTTCAAGACCCTCATGCCTTACGTCCCCTCCTACCCAAGCAAGTCCTTCACCACTTTGCCATGAACATCGGTGAGGCGATAGCGGCGGCCTTGGTGCTTGAAGGTGAGGCGTTCGTGGTCGATGCCGAGGAGGTGGAGGATGGTGGCCTGGAGGTCATGGACGTGTACGGGGTTCTCGACGACGTTCACGCCGTAGTCGTCCGTCCGGCCGTAGGTGAAGCCGCCTTTCACGCCGCCGCCGGCGAGCCAGTAGGTGAAGCAGTCGGGGTGGTGGTCGCGCCCGTAGTTGGCGCGGGTGAGCTTGCCTTGGCAATAGACGGTGCGGCCGAACTCGCCGCCCCAGACCACGAGGGTGTCCTCCAACATGCCGCGGCTCTTGAGGTCGGCTAGGAGGGCGGCGGTGGGTTGGTCCGTGTCCTTGCACTGGCGGCGGACGTTGTTGGGAGCCCCGCCGTGGGCGTCCCAGCCTCGGTGGAAGAGCTGAATGAAGCGGACGCCGCGCTCGGCCAGACGGCGGGCGAGCAGGCAGTTGTAGGCGTACTTGCCGACTTTCTTCACCTCGGGCCCGTAGGAATCGAGAACGCTCGCGGGCTCCTTGGAAAAGTCGATGAGTTCGGGCACGCTGACCTGCATGCGGTAGGCCAGTTCGTATTGGGCGATACGGGTTTGGATGGAGGGATCGGCGTAGCGGGCGGCTTGGGTTTGGTTGAGCTTGCGGAGGGTGTCCAGCATGCGGCGGCGTTGGGAGCGGCTGAGGCCAGCGGGGTCGTAGAGGTCGAGAATGGGGTCGCCTTGTCCGCGGAATTTCACGCCTTGGAAACGTCCGGGGAGGAAGCCGGCGCCCCAGAGCCGATCGTAGAGGGGTTGTCCGGATTTGCCCGTGCCGTTGGAGGTGAGGGCGACGTAGGCGGGGAGATCCGCGTTGTCCGAGCCGAGTCCGTAGCTGATCCAGGAGCCGATGCTGGGGCGGCCGGGTATGACGGAGCCGGTTTGGAAGCAGGTGGCGGCGGGGTCGTGATTGATGGCTTCGCCGTGCATGGACTTGATGACGCAGAGGTCGTCCGCCACCTTGGCGAGGTGGGGCATGGTCTCGCCCAGCTCCACGCCGCCGCTTCCGTGGCGGGCGAACTTAATGGCGGTGGGGGCCACGGGGAAGCTGGCCTGGCCGGAGGTCATGGTGGTCTTTCGCTCGTCGGGATAGACGGACTTGGGCACTTCCTGCCCGAAGCGTTCCTTCAGCTCGGGCTTGTAGTCGAAGAGGTCGTGCTGGGAGGGTCCGCCGGACTGGAAGAGGTAAATGACACGCTTAACCTTGGGTTCGTGGTGCGGCAGGTCGGCGAAGCCTCCTACGGCGTTGCGCGAACGGGTCACATCCTTCTCCGCCCGGAGCAGATCCACCAAGGCTATGGAGCCCAGCCCCAGAGTGGTCTTTTCAAGAAAGGCCCGGCGGGTACGGATTTGGTAAATAGCGGCCAAAGGATTCATGGGACAGCGGAAAAGAACAACTCTCTGAACACTTCAAACTAATTCAGTGTAATGGCCTCGTCGAGGTTGAGAATGGTGGAGGCGACTATGGCGTAGGCGGCGAGGATAGGCTTGGAGAGCTTGGCGTCGTTGGGGCGTTCGCCGACTTGGAGGAGTTTGTTGGCAGCGGCGGAGTTTTCGGCGAAGGCTGTTCGGTAGGCCCGG
>CAXGVD010000519.1:0-2143 GCA_964012695.1 uncultured Opitutia bacterium | reverse complement strand
TATATGCTATCGCCGTCGTTTTGGTAGTTCTTGGCGGCGTTGATGCCGCCTTGGGCAGCTATAGAGTGAGCTCGGCGGGGGCTGTCCTGATAGCAGAAACAATCTATGTTGTAGCCGAGTTCACCGAGAGTGGCGGCGGCGGCACCTCCGGCGAGCCCCGAGCCGACAACGATGATGCGGTACTTGCGCTTGTTGGACGGATTCACCAACTTCATGGAGAAGCGGTGGTTGTCCCACTTATCGGCGAGAGGACCGTCGGGAACATTGGAGTCGAGGTTCATTGCGAGGCGCCTCCTTCGGCGACGGAGGATAGGGCGCCGGACACGGCTTGGTGGAAGAGTTTGGAATCGAAAAGTTCTAAGGCACCGTGCTTCTGGAGGATGACGGCGGCCGGCACGGAAACGAAGCCAAAGAAAATCATCCAGCCGTAGAGGGCGGCGAAATAGTCCAACTTGTCGCGCCAGGACTCGCTACGCAGGCCAAGTGTCTGGAACATGCTGGACACGCCGTGGGTGAGGTGCCGGCAAAGCAGAAACATGCAGAGAACATATACGGTGGTGACCCACTCAATGCCAAAACCAGCAAGAACCATGCTGTACACATCCGGCACTTGCTCGCCGTCGGATGCCCCGTCGAGACTAACGAACTCCTTATACTCCGGGAAGATGCTATGAGTCGTGAAGTGGAGCACATGAAAGACGATGAAGGCGAAAAGGACGGAACCAGTCAGCCCCATCTTAAGGGAGTCGAAACCAGCCCGATTGGTTGTTTCCACGGCGTTGGGCGTAGGACGAGCCTCACGATTCTCTGCACAGAGCTTGGCGGCGGTCCAAGCGTGTATCACGACGACGGCCAATAGAAACAGTCTACCACCCCACAAAACGAACCAAGGCAGGCTCTTTAAGGCGTGAGCGTAGGCGTTTATAGATTCGGCTCCGGCGAACATTTGCAGGTTACCCGCCATGTGTACGAAAACGAAGCCGACCAGAAAAAACCCAGTCAGGGCCATGAGGTACTTCTTCCCCAAGGAACTAGAAAAAATGGAACAGCAAGAATTCACGGGAACTTACGACAAAAACCCTACATAAGGGGCTAAAGTCAAAAGGCAAGGGGCGAGACAGCAAAAAAAAACACCCCCTTGGCAACCACATAAAACTCTGGTTTTTTGATGACCCCAAAGGAAAGTGCTCAATTGAGTTCGAGCAATTCCTTGGCGGTCCAGGGAAGCGCCCGTTTGTCGGTTTCCTTGCGAATGCGGGATATGGTAGCGGGCGTCACGGGTTCGGCGACGTTACCCCACGCCCGACGGACATAGGAAAGAATGCCGGCGATGCGCTCGTCGTTCAGCGACGGATGATGCCTGTGCGGAGGCATGACTAGGTTCCATTCCTCACCCGCTACCTTCACGGGCCCCATCATGCCGCCGAGGATGATTCGTGCGAGCCGTTCCTCGGAGCCCGTCACCCACTCGGAACCCGCCAGCGGCGGAGCCACCGCTGGCTGGCCCTGCCCTTCGGCCAAGTGACAGGCGAGACAGGAAGCGGCGTAGTGGGCCCGGCCCAACTCGACCAAGCTCTTTTCCTCCGCCGTCAAGGGTCGTGAGCCGGGAGCAACGGCCAAATCGCGGACGTCCCCGTCCCAAGTGAGGCGCTTAAAAAGCTTGCCGAGTCGCTTCTTCACCTCTCCATCCTCCGAGCCCTCAAGAACCTCCAAGGCGGCGGGCTTGGTCTTGAAGCGGACGGGCTTGCTCATCCGGGCCTGCAAGGCGCCGTCCAACAGGGCGAGCCGCCGCCACGAGGCCGCTTCACCTTGAGCGACCGCCATACCGAGAAGGGCACCCGCTTGATTCGCGTCACCACGTGAGAATATGACAGAAGCCAGCGAACGCAAAACATCGACAAGATGCCCAGACTCCTTCCGCCAAAGGGCTTCCTCCAACAGTCCCCCGAGAAAGGTGGCCTCGAAACCGCCCAACCCGGACAGGACGGCATCCTTCAAGCGGCGGTCGCCCCCGTCCTTGCCAAGAACTTCCGCCATGGCGGCGCGGGCGGTCGGGTGCACCTTGGCCTCGCCAAGGGTGAAGGCTGTCTGCAGGCGGACTCCGGGATTTTCGTCGTTCACGAGAGCAGCGGCGGCCTTCACC
>CAXGVD010000518.1:0-2159 GCA_964012695.1 uncultured Opitutia bacterium | reverse complement strand
CTTCCTCCACGGAAAACACCTTCGTCAAGGCACCCCTGCTTTCGGCCGGAGCCGACCCCATCGTGGTGGAGTCCCCCCGCGTGGTGGGCCGTTTCCATCCCGAGGCCGCCGCCCCTCGAGACGGCTTTTTCGAGAACGCGCTTCCGCCTCCCCGCGCTTCCTGAGCGCGCCGACCTTTGGATGACGTCCATCCCCGCGTCCACATGACGCGGTACGAGGCCCCGCACCACCTGTGCGTCCTTCTTGCAAACGTCGTCGGTCCGCGCCGAAACCCGGTCCCTTCGCTTGGCTTTGTTCCAAGCGCTCGTTCTCACCCGTGCCTTTTCAACAAACTCAACTTTAACAAACAACGATGAAACAACTTACTAAACTTCTCCTCCCTTTCCTCGCCGCAACCGGATTCCTCTCCGCTCACGAAGGTCCGTGGACCTCCGCCCGCCCGGACGGCCACGCCCCCATCTCCGTCATGGGAGACCACATGCACGCCAAGGGCGAATGGATGCTCTCCTACCGCTACATGAGCATGGAAATGGAAGGCCTGCTTAAGGGCTCGGACAGCCTCGCCCCCGCTTCCTCCGGTTATGCCATGATGGGAGCTATGCTTCCCAAGGACATGTCCATGGACATGCACATGTTCGGCGGCATGCACGCCATCTCCGACAAGTGGACCCTCATGGCCATGGTCAATTATCTCGATAACGAAATGACCATGCAGAACGGGGGTTCGATGGAGACCAACGGCCTCGGCGATCTCTCCTTCAACGGCCTCTACGACCTCGCCTCTTGGGACAACGGCCGTCGTGTCCACCTCAGGGTCGGCATCGGCGCTCCCACCGGTTCCATCGACGAACGCAAGACGGATGGCGTCATCCAACCCTACGGCATGCAACTCGGTTCCGGCACCTGGGACTTCTTGCCCGCCCTTACCTTCCTCGGCCAAACGGAGGTCTATTCCTACGGCCTGCAAGTCGGGGGTGTCCTGCGCATGGGGGATAACGACCGCGACTACTCCCTCGGCCACCGCTTCGACGCCTCTCTCTGGGGCGCCCGCGCACTGGGCGATTCCTTCAGCATCTCAGCCAAGTTCGACTACTTGGCGCTAGGTGAAGTGGACGGTGAAGACAAGGAGGTCACGGCCATGCTCAAGGGCATGACCTCCGGCTACGAAGCCACCTCCCAAGGCCGCGACCTCTCCACTTTTGGCCTCGGCGTCAACTACTACTGCCGCGACGGAGCCTTCAAAGGCCACCGTCTCGCCCTCGAATGGGAAACCCCGCTCGGCGAAGACGTGAACGGCGTCCAACTTGAAACCGATTCCATCTGGACCCTCGGGTGGCAGTACGCCTGGTAACGAACACGCGGGCAAGAAACTTTACTTGAGGTTTTATCTCAAGGTCGTAACGAACGAATCAGGGGGGCGGAGCTGGCCGAAAGGCTTCTCCGCCCCTTTTCTTTGGCGCTCGAAACCCCCTTCTTGGCCCTTGCCAAGGCCCTGCGAATCCTTACTCTCTTTCCGTTTCACCCAACACAAACCCTATGGGCAAGCAATACAACAAGGTAGAAAAGCGCCGTCGGCGCAAAGCATATTTGGCCCGCCGCAAGGCGGCTATACTGGAGGCGCTCCCTCCTAAAAAGAGGCGCAAGGCCACCGCGTCCCGTTCCAAAGCCGCGACCGCCCGCAAGGCGGCGCCCAAGAAGGAAGCGGAAGCTCCCCCTGAGAAGCCGGAAGAGAAGGTAGAGCCCCCCGCAGAAACCGCCTCCTCCGCAGACATTCTCGGAGCGGACGCCATCGAAGCCGAAGCCAAAGCCGCGGAGGCCGAGGCCCCCGAAGAGGCTCCCGCCGAGGAAGCCGCATCCGAGCCGGAAGCCGCCGCCGAACCTGCGACGGAAGAGAAGGCGGAAGAAGCCCCTCCCGCCGAGGAGGAATCCGAGCCTGCCGCCGAGGAAGTGGCCGCCGAAGAATCTACGGAAGAGGAAGCCCCCGCCGAGGAGGAATCCGAGCCCGAAGCTTCGACTGAAGAACCGGATGCGACTGACTCTGCCGAAGCCGAAGCCTCGAGCGAAGAGGAGTCCGCCGAAGAAGCTCCCGAGCCCGAAGCCTCGACGGAGGAACCGGAAGCCGCCGCCGAGGAAGAAGCCGCTCCCGCCGAGGAAGAAGA
>CAXGVD010000517.1:0-2161 GCA_964012695.1 uncultured Opitutia bacterium | reverse complement strand
GGAACAACTGCGCAACCGCACCATGCCCCCGGCCAAGCAAAAGGATCAGCCTACCGAGGATGAACGTTTGGAAATTGCAAATTGGATACAGGCATACCTGCGTGAAAGCGCATCCAAGTCTCCGCCCTACGCGGCCCCGGTAATCGCCAGACGGCTCAATCGCCTGGAATACGACAACACGGTGCGCGACCTGCTCGGCGTGATGCTCGGATTCTCCGAAACCTTCCCCATGGAAAGCGGAGGAGGAGAAGGCTTCGACAACAACGGTGAAACCCTCTACACGCCACCCATGCTCATGGAGCGCTTCCTCGAAGCTTCCGGCCAAATCGTGGACGCCGCGATCGTCAGTCCGGTTCTCAATCGCCGTTTCGACGCAACCGACTTCAAGCCCCGGAAGAAGGCTCCCGAACTAGTGAGCACCGGGCAATTTGACCTTTATCCAATGAAGGCGGGGGAGAAGGTTTCCCTGACCTTACCCGTCTACGTCCAGGGAAAATACAGCTTCAAGGTCGGCATGGGGCCGGAAAAGGACAAGTGGATGAGACTCAAGGTCGAGGTGGACGGCGTACAGGCGGCAAGCCTCGGACTGCAATACGATCCCAATTACAAAAACCGCCCGCGCAATGACCACTTCGAGTTGGAACTCTCCCGTGGCCTGCGAACGATTTCCTTGAAGGCCGGGGAAGACGGCGGAGGTCTCTACCTTGTGCAGGTGGAGGAGCAGAGGGGGTCGGAAAAAGCCGGCCAGGCAGCGGCTCACTTCCGGCTGTTGGGATTGAACGCGGGTGAAAATCCGCTGAATGGACGGAAGTCCGCCCGCAACTTGCTGAAGCGGTTTCTTCCCCTTGCCTTCCGTCGTCCCGTGGCGGAGGTCGAGGCGGAGCGTTTCCTCACGCTATACGACCGGGCCGCAAAACGGAACGATCCCTACGAGGAAAGAATCAAGCTCATGCTCAAGGGCATCCTTGTTTCCCCGGACTTCCTCTTTCGAATCGAGAAGCCTCCGGCAAGCGATCAGCTCGAACTTCTGAGTGATCATGAACTGGCTTCCCGCCTTTCATATTTTCTTTGGAGTTCCATGCCGGACCCGACCCTTCTGCAACTTGCCGATCAGGGACGCTTGCAGGACGAAAAGGTCTTGCAGGAACAAGTTGGGCGCATGCTTGACGATCCCAAGGTCCGCGTGTTCACCAAAACCTTCATCGGGCAATGGCTCGGGACCAAGGACGTCGGCGGACGGGTTGCTCCTACCCAAAACGACATTCAGCATTATTACACACCTGAAGTCGCCAAGGCCTTGCGCACGGAGTGCGAGCTCTTTTTCCAGCACCTCATCTCGGAAAACCGTCCGGTCCTCGATCTCTTGGATTCGAATTACACCTTCATGAGCGGAAGACTCGCCAAGTTCTATCAAAGAGAGAATTTCAAGAACCTTCCATTCGAGGAATTCCAAAGAGTTTCCTTCGACGACGAGAGACGGGGTGGACTGGTGGGCATGGGCGCCGTGCTTGCCGCCACATCCCACTACAAGCAAACCAGCCCGGTCCTGAGGGGAGCATGGGTACTCGACGTCCTCTTCGGAACCCCGGTCCCTCCTCCCCCACCGGACATTCCTCCCTTGGTCAAGAACGCCAAAGGCAAAAAGCTGACCGTCAAGGAAAGCTTGGAGAAGCACCGGGATCACGCATCCTGCTCCGCCTGTCATAACCTGATCGATCCGGTCGGTTTCGCCCTTGAGAATTTCGACTTCCTCGGGCGTTGGCGCGAAAAGGCGGATGGCAAGGAAATCTACACCAAGGGTACCCTTCCAACCGGCGAAACTTTCGACGGTCCCGAGCAACTGCGGCAAACCCTCCTGTTGCGCAAGGACGCCTTCCTCCGGCAACTTATCCGGAAGACCTTTGGTTACGCGTTGGGACGAGCCGTCGTCGATCAGGACGAGGGCACCATCGAGCGCATCGCCCGCCAACTTGAAAAGGAGGGCTACGGAGCCCGTGACCTTATTCTCGCAATCGTCCAAAGCACCCCCTTCCGCTACAAACAAAAGCCTCTTCCGTCGGAACTCTGAGGTTGTCTTGGCAAAGGCTTCTCCAATAGAAACATAGGTTCATGAATCTTGCGCTTTCCAAACCCTTGCCCAGGCGAGCCATGCTCCGTGGCA
>CAXGVD010000516.1:0-2181 GCA_964012695.1 uncultured Opitutia bacterium | reverse complement strand
CATCTCCCGCATCATCCAAAACCCCGCTGCTAAAAACCAAATATTCAACCTCACCTACGGAGAATCCCGCTCTCTGTCGGACATGGCAGCCATCATGACGGAACACTTCCCCGACCTCGAAATCAACTACGAGCCCAAAGACACGCTCACCCCAGACCGCGGCACCCTTTCCATTGATAAAGCACGAAGCCTGCTCGGATACGAACCGCAATTTCCCTTGGAAAAAGGCTTCGTGGACTACATCCGCTGGTACAAGGATTTCTACTCCATCACGCAAAAGTGAACGCCGGGCCCCTCCACGACCCCTTTCTGGAAAAGTTCTTGGGCAAGCCCGCCTTTCACATACCCACCGAAAGTCGACTGGTCGAAGAACTTTTCGCGAGTGGCCCCGAATCCTTCGCCTGTGTAAAAATCCCGACGGAAAACGTGGAACGCACCCACGAATGGGAAAGCGCAGGCTTCCGCGTCGTGGACGTGAATACACAATTCGAACTCCGCCCCACGGCCTTCTCCCCCTACCCTCCGAATGCCTTGTCCAGCGTCTACGCCGTTCGTCCTGCCGAACCCGGCGACCGCGAGGAAGTGGAAAGCGTAGCCGGCGCCGCCTTCCACTACACGCGATTCCACCTCGACCCTGCGATCCCGAACGCCACCGCCGACGAGCTCAAACGCACTTGGGCTGGCAACTTCTTCGAAGGGAAACGCGGGAACGATATGCTCGTCGCCACAAAAGGCGCTCGCCCAGTCGGCTTCCTGCAAGCCCTCGACCAACCGAACTGCGTAGTGATCGACCTGATCGCCATCACTCCGGAACACAGAGGGCAAGGACTCGCCTCCGCCATGATACGCGCCTTGGCCGCGGATGCCGCGGGCGAGAAACGAATAATCGCCGGCACCCAAGCCGCCAACCTCCCCTCCATTCGCCTCTACGAGAAACTCGGCTTCCGCATGAAGGCGACTTCCCACGTCCTCCACTATCACGGTCCATTCAACTCGAACCCGAAGTGAGAATCGGAACCCGAAATACGGAGGACGCCGTCTTCCTCATCGCCGAAATAGGCAACAACCACGAAGGCGACCACATCCTCGCTAAAGAACTCATCGCCCATGCCGCGGATGTAGGGGCCGACGCCGTGAAATTCCAAGCAATCGTCCCCGAACGACTGGTTTCGAAGCAAAATATGCAGCGCATCCTGCAATTGCAAAAGTTTCAATTCACCCCCGAGGAATTCCACGAATTACGAGAGGAAGCCGAACGGCTGAAAGTCGAATTTCTCGTCACCCCCTTCGACCTCCGCGCCGTCGAGTGGCTCTCTCCACTCGTGCCCGCATGGAAAATCGCCTCCGGAGACAACGATTTCACTCCACTACTCGAGCGCGTCGCCGAGACGGCCAAACCCGTCATAATCTCCATGGGGCTAGGCCGTCACCTCGAAGCTCCGATCACAGCGCGACTCTTCGACCAAATCTGGAACCGAACCGGAACCGATCGCCCGGGACTGGCGATGCTCCACTGCGTGGCAAGCTACCCCACGCCCGACGACCAAGCCGCTCTCTCCGGCATCCGCTGCCTAGACCTCCCAGGCGTCACCCCGGGTTATTCCGATCACACCTTGGGCATCAAGGCCGCCGAACTCGCCGTCGCCACCGGAGCCCGCATCATAGAAAAGCACTTCACCATCGCCAACGACCATTCCGACTTCAGAGACCACCGCCTATCCGCAAACCCTGCGGACTTCCGCAAGCTCGTCCAAGCCGTCCGGCGCGCGGAACGCCTCCTGGGCCAAGCCCCATCGGGTCCCCGACCCTGCGAAACGGAAAACCTCGAACTGGCGCGCCGCTCCCTCGCCGCCGCTGCGGACTTGCCCGCTGGCTCTCTCCTCTCCATAGAGAAGCTCGCTTGGATTCGCCCTGGCAGCGGCATACGCCCTGGAGAAGAAAACCTCGTGCTGGGGAAGCCCATTCCACGCTCCCTCCAAACGGGAGAACTCATCCCCCGCGAGTTCATCGAAATTCCCGCAACCACCCCCTCGTAGACCATGTGCGGCATAGCAGGCTACTTCGGTAAGAATCCGCCGACAGAAAGCGCCCGCCGCCGAACCCTCGACCTCATGAAAAACCGGGGACCCGACCACCGGGAATCCCGCGCCTTCACCATGGGCGAGCACCACGCCACCCTCC
>CAXGVD010000515.1:0-2181 GCA_964012695.1 uncultured Opitutia bacterium | reverse complement strand
CCGTAGATGCCGTGGGAGGCGGCTTCCTCGGCGGTGGCTATGACTTCGGGCGGAGAGCGGAAGTCCATATCCGCCACCCAGAGGGGGAGGATGTCTCGACCATCGTATTTGCCCCACTTGAGGGTGGAGCGTCCCCGGCGGTCGGGAACGTCGTCAAAAAGTGGGTCGGCGTGGCTCAAGCTTTGGGTCCGCTACCTCTGATCACTGCCAGGAGTAGAGGTACTTGAGTCCGATGAAATTGACGTCCTTTTCTGCGGGGCGCTGGTAGTCGAGGGATAGGCCGTGGACATCGTCGATCCACCAAGTGAGGGCCACGTCCCAAGCCCAGTCGTTTTCGCCAAAGTCGCTCCACATACCGTAGAAGCTCCCACCGATGTACATGGAGAGTTCGTCTGTGAAGAGGAGTTCCGTGCCTACGGTGAAGTTCCAGTTGAAACCGTTGTCATCAAGGAGGAGTCCGCGGGCGTTGCTCATGTAGTCCACGCCGAAGCCTAGATAGGGGCGGAAGATGCCGTTCTGTTCCACATGGCCGTCGTAGTAGAGAATGTAGTCGATGCCCAAGTCCCAGGCGGAGTCGTCGCCCTTGCCAGGACCGAAGTCGTACTTGCCGTAGTTGAGGTGAATGCGCCAGTCGGCCCCCGTGTCCTGCGGGGAGGAAGCGAAGAAGGAGAGGACGTCGCCGTCCATGGACTGGAGGGATTTGTCACCGTCAACGAGGGAGTAGCCAAAGCCTAGGTAATACTCGCCTATGCGCGATTTGGCGTGGAGACCGCCGCAGGAAACAAAAATTAGAAGTAAACCTGTGAGAACGCGGAAGCTTTGTTTCATGGTTTGCTCAATGAATAGGACGAACGAGGAGAGTCAACGAGAAAGGGTTTGGGGAAGGCGGATCAGGGGTACGCTTTGACTTGGTACACTTGGGCTCTTTTCAGACCGTGGGTGGAGAGGACTTCCAGTTCAATGCCGCAGGCTTCCTTCGGGGGGAATTCGTGAGAGCGGAAGCCGTGGCGGTTGTCCGTTACGGTGAGGAGTTCGCTTGAGCGTCCGAGGGCGTCGACGAGGTAGATACGGTAGGCCCTGACAAGGGAGGATACGCACTTGACGGGAAGCCGAACGGGGTGGGAAGGGAAGGCAAACTCGAGTGTGGGGTCGAAGACGAGGTCTATGCGGCTGAGGGTCTCGGTGCCGTCCCAATTGAGTTCGAGGAACTCGGGGTAACGGAAGTCGGTGGGCTCTGAAATCCAGAGGCGTGGCAGGTGGTTCGGGCGAGCGTGGCCGTCGGTGACGTTGGCGGGGGCATAGCAGGGTTGCTTGGGGCTGAGGCGGAAGCAGTAGGCTGGGCCGGGGCCGGGGAGGACCGGTAGGACGGGGAGGGAGTCGGAATAGGGGTTGCGGACTCCTGGTCTGTCTTGAAAGGCGGGGCGGTGGCGGAGTACGCCCGCGGGGGCGTCGTCCTGCAGGGAGGGTAGGACGGCCGCCTCGCCCTTCATTTCGAGAAAGTGCCATCCGGGGGAGGTGATTGGGACGGTGAACGGGATTTCCACCCAGCGGGCGGGACCCTTGGCGAGGAAGACTGTGGCGGTGTCGAGGCAGTCTCCCGGAAGAGTGGAGCCGTTGGCGGAGCCGGCGAGGAGGCGGAGGTTCCACTCCGCGTCTTCCTTCGCCTCTACGTAGAGGGCAACGCCTTTCAGCTCTGAAGTCACGACGGGGAACTGAAGCAGACGGTCCGCGCTCGTCGGGGTGGCGGGGCGAAGGGGTTTGGTGAGCGAGCAGCAGGAAAGGGTTGTGGAGGCGGTGGCCCGGGCGGTGCGGGCTAGGTCGTCCAAGTCCTCCACGGGCTCGGGACCGCAGGCGTGGTTTCGCCGAGACAGGGCTATACGGACTTTCTCGACATGACCAGGCTTGGCCAAGGTGCGGGGTTGGCGCCGGGTGAGGGCAGAGAGGGCGGCGACGATTCCGGCGGCTTCGCCTAGTTGGGCCGAGGTCGGCGGGTGTCGAAGTCCCACCGAGGCTCGATGCGTGCCCGAGGCGTGAGCCCCCGCCACCAGTAGATTACGGACTTTCTTCGAATACAGGCAGGGCAGGGGAACGCCGTAGGGTGCGGGTAGGGCGATGCGCCCGATTGGAGAGGATAGGAGGGCGGCGGGACCGTCCAGTGGCGCCCTCCCCAAGGCAACGTGG
>CAXGVD010000514.1:0-2188 GCA_964012695.1 uncultured Opitutia bacterium | reverse complement strand
GGAAGTCATGGTCATGACTGCCGCCGAGGTAAGGACGCCGCCTTGCCGACGATCGGTCACTGGCACGCGCCGGAACGCCATGGTGACAGGGCCCCCGAGCTTGCCCGTCACCTCGTCCCCGTACCACTTGGCAAGCCGGGGGGAGCGGTAGGAATAGTCCGAGTCGATGAACTCGAGAATGGAGCGGTCCTCGATGAGGATGGTTTCGAAGAGCAGGAGCGGCTCCATCATCATGTCCATGGTGGTACGGTAGTTTGGCGGAGCGTAGTAAAAGTCCGGATATTTGGCCACGTCCGGAATAGAGGAAAGGATGCGGTCCAGTTGCAACCATTGGGCGGGGAAGCTGTCGCAGAAACGCTTTAGGCGGGCGTCCTTCAGCATCCGTTCTACCTGGACCTCCAAGGTGGCGGGGTCTGAGAGCTTACCCGTTTCCGCGACTTTCAGCAGGTCCTCGTCGGGCGGGGCGCCCCAGAGGAAAAAGGAGAGGCGGGAGGCGAGTTCGTATTCGTCAATGCGGGCGGTTGTCTCGTCGTTCTCGCTCGAACGCTCGTACAGATAGAGGAAGCGCGGGGAGGCAATGGCAGCGGAAGCGACCTGCTTCATGGCTTCCGTGAACGGAGTTTCTTCCGCCACGGAGCGGTTGACGTGCTCTACGTAGCGTTCCAGCGCCTCTTCCTCGACGGGCCGCCGAAAGGCCTTGGTCAGGAAGGAGCGGAGCCGAAGGCGAACGGTCTCAGTCAGGTCGGTACCGGCTGGGGGCGGGGCGAATAAGCTCGACCAGATGCCGCAAGTCTTGGCGTTAAAGGTCGGGCTTCGCACCACCGAGTGGCTCAGCTCCAGAAAGATTTCCATCAGAAAGGGGGACAAAGACAGGTGGTCCCCCCGGTTGTCGTAGCCGTGTTCGGCCCGCAAGTCCTGCGGGAAGGGGACGACGCCCGCCAGCCTCGGTTCAATCAAGCCCGACTTGCCCAAGGGGCGACTACTTACGGTCACCTTCTCGGGCATCTTCCCGCTCGCGGGCCGAAAGTAGCCGCTTCGGTCCCTCATCATTTTTTCGGGCAGGGGGTACACTTCCACCTTTAGCTCGAACAGGTCCTTCACCGCGTTGTTGTACTGGAAGCGGTTCATTCGGCGGATGGGGGCCCGGGCGAAGGACTTGTGGGCGCCGAGAGCCTTCTTCAGAAGGCCGTCCAGGCTCGCCACCATGCCGGCGCGCGTTTCGGCGGAAGGAGAGGGCTCGTCCTCCGGAGGCATTTCGCCGTCCTCGAGGGCGAAGAGGATACTTTCGAGCTGGTCGGGATCGCTCAAAAAATCCGCCTCGGTCTTCAGGCTCAGCAAGTTCAGCTTTCCCTTCACCTTGCCGTTCTCGCCGTGGCAACGGACGCAATGTTCCCGAAAGGCAGGCCGGAGAAGTTGATCCAAGGTGTCGGGGGTCGAGACGCCATAGGCTTCCGCCGCAACTGTGGCGAAACCCACTCCAAAGATCATACGAAAGCCATTCATAAGTACATTAAACCTAGAGACAGTCCCTTTCTCAAGCAATGTTCGTCTGTCCGACAACCTCAGGTTTGGTCTGAAGCATCGTCGTCCCTACGACTTTGTATCCACTCCAAGGTTCGGAACCATTCGCGATCGTAGCCGGTTCACTTCTCGTCCCCGACAGCGACGGGAATTATCTTGAGCATGGCCAACCACAATAGCGAACCGCTTTGCCAGGCGTCCCTACTCTGACCCTTGTAGCCGTTTAGCCCGTGACCGCCGTTGGGGAACTCGAGGTATTCGGAGTGTGCGCCGCTCTTTTGCATGGCGGCATGGAACAAACGGCTGTTCACGGGTGGAACGGGGCGGTCGTCCACAGCATGAGCGAGGAAGGCGGGCAGAGTGTCCTAGGTCACTTGTCTCTCGTTGGAAAACAGCTCGATTCTCTCGGGCGTTTAGTTCCTCCCCAGCAAATTTTCTCTTAAAGCACCATGCGTTCCCTTACCCATGACCAGAATCATGAAGTCGGGCCGGAAACCGACCACACGAAAGTCTGGGCCTAACCCTCAAAGTAGAAGCGACGTCTCGCCGCTTCCTCCTTCTCCTCATTTCTCCAAGACCTGTTGAAGCTTGCGCTGCCAAGAACCCGATAGACCTGGTTTGGCGAGGGCCTTTTGGTAGGCGGTACGGGCTTCCTGCTTACGACCGG
>CAXGVD010000513.1:0-2188 GCA_964012695.1 uncultured Opitutia bacterium | reverse complement strand
CTGGCCAAGCACAAGCTGCCGAAGGGCTTGGCTCCGCTGGAGAGCCTGAAGTCGAAGACCACGATTCTGCAGGGGCTGTCGGGTCGCTGCACGGGAGGCGGACATTCGACCCACGGGGGTTGCCTCGGCTTGTACCGCATTTCCGGGGCCAACACTTCGCCGCAGGGCATCACCATCGACTACCAGTTGGGTCAATCCAAGCCGGGCATCTTGCCTTGGGTCGGCGTGGGCATGGACTCGGGAGGGCGCGACGCCTTGATGAACATTTCCGCCCGGGCGGCCCACAAGACGATGCCGATCATCCTGAACCCGGAAAAGGCCTACAATGCGTTCTTCAGCGTGGCGGCCGGCGGGGACCGGGAAAAGAACTTTCATTTGAAGCGCAACCTGCTCGACTACATGGTGGGCGACGTCAAGAAGACGCGGACGGCGTTGGGGTCGTTGGCCGGTGAGGAGCTGGATGCTTACCTCAGCGCCTATGATCAATTGGCGGCCCGCCAGTACAAGTTGCTCGAGAACAGGGAGACGCTCAAGAAGGCGGCCCCCAAGCTGGACGATCGTTTCACTTCCGATGTCGCGACCAAGCGCCTGGAAGCCCAGTTCGAGCTGGCAACCTCATCATTGATCGGAGGCCTCAGCAACGTCGCCACCATCACCTCGGCGGCGACCGAGATCAACGCCCAGCCCTACCTTGGCATCGGCATCGACCTGAGCAACCATGCCTATGGGCATATGGGAGGCAGCAAGCACGACGCGAAGGGCGTGCCGCATTACGAGAAAGTACGCAACTGGTTGTTCGGCCTGATCGCGAAGATGGCGAAGCGCTTGGAGGACACCCCGGAAGGCGACGGCAACATGTTGGACAACACGGTTATCGTCTACATGAGCGATGCGCCCGACACACACCACTCGACCTGCTACGAATGGCCTCTGGTGATCGTGGGCAACTTGAAGGGGAAGATGAAATTGGGTGGCCACTACGTAAACTATCCTGGTTACGGCAAGCCGGGGCACCGCACGGTGGGCTGTCTCTACACTTCGTTTCTCAACAGCGTGGGGCAAAACCAGCAAACCTTTGGCTTTACCGATCCCGACCTCGACCTCAAGGGCATGCAGACCGGTCCCCTCGCCGAATTGATGGTTTGATTTCCGGCCGGCGTGAATTCGATGAAGCGCCTGCTCGCATCCATAGTCCTTTACCTTGCCGCCTGTCTGTTGGTCGAGGCGGCCCCGCCGGCCAAGTGGACGGAGCACAGGCGGGCTCTCTTGGTCAACGCCAGCGACGACAAGGCGCACGGCGAAAAGGTCAAGCAACTGGAGAAGGCTTTGCAGACCAAGGGCTTCGTGGTGAAAGTGATCGGGGACGCTCCCAAGACGGATGGAGTAACCTACGAGAAATGGGTCCGCAGCATACCGACCATGGGGGTCAGCGTGTTCTATTACTTGGGGCGGTTGGAGACGGAGAAGAGCCCCGATGGAAAGAGCATTTGCCACTCGATCCGGCTGGGTGGCTACAAGGTGTTGCCGCCGGCCCGCGACCCGAGCTTGGGACGCGGGCGAGCGGAGGACAAACCATGGCTCAGCCTGGAGCGCTTGTCACAGAAATTGAGCTACAACGTGGCCCGGGCCAACTTGGTGGTGATCGATTGCCTTGGCATCGACGACAAGGCCAAGACGGGGAAGTCGAAAGTGGACCTGTTCGCCCAGGCCTCGGGGCAGTTTCGGGGCGAATTGTTTTCCAGTTTCTATCCGGGCAAGGCGGCCTTTCATCCCAGTTTGGAAGCTCCCTCTTTCGGCCCCTTCCTGGCCGATGAATTTATAAAGCGCCTGCAGGAGGGCGGTCCGGTTCTTCCGAGGATCGACAAGCTCGGTTACACTGTGACCCCGCGGGACAAGACCTTCGAGTTGAAGCACGAGGCGGCCGAGGTATGCTCTCCACCCGAGGTCTTGCGGGAAGGACGCTTTGCGGGCGACCAGTGGGTCGACCAAAACGGATTCTGCTTCATCTGGTGTCCGGCGGGTGCATTCACCATGGGAGACAAGGCCTTCGATGATGCCCAGCCCGTTCAGGTTACCCTGACCAAGGGTTACTGGATCGGCAAGTACGAGATACTGGGCGACGAGGCGCACCTTTTCAATGCGGGCGGCCAAAAGTTGGGCAACCGTTACGCGAAGTTTCTTCCGCCGA
>CAXGVD010000512.1:0-2192 GCA_964012695.1 uncultured Opitutia bacterium | reverse complement strand
AGACGCTCGAACTCATCCTGCTCGGGATAAACCCTCATTACCATGCGGTCGGCAGAGTACGACGCCTAGCACTCGCCGCAGGAGCGGGAAGCCTCCCAGCATGAACACTCCCCCAAGAGGAACGGAGGAATCGCTTTAGGGTTGCCAAGGTTCGAACAAGCGTCAGACATGTCGACGCGCAAAACACGCGTAAAACTCTAAACGAGCAAGCATATTTCCAAGTATCCCTCCCGATGGCCGGTAACGTACACTGCGTAATCATGGGAGGCGGACGCGGCACCCGCCTCTCTCCCCTCACCAAGCTCCGTTGCAAGCCGGCGGTGCCCTTGGCGGGGAAGTACCGCCTCGTGGACGTGCCCATCAGCAACTGCATCCACTCGGGCTACACCCGCATCTTTTTGCTCAGCCAGTTCAACACGGCGTCTCTCCACCGCCACGTTCAGGACGCCTACCGCTTCGACCGCTTCGGGCGGGGCTTCGTGGAGATTCTTTCCGCCGAGCAAACCGAGTTGAGCGACACTTGGTACCAAGGCACCGCCGACGCCGTGCGCCGCAACTGGATGCACTTCGGAGCCAAGAAAGGCGATTTCTTCGTCATCCTCTCGGGAGATCAACTCTACCGCATGGACTTGGCCCGCATGGTGGAGGAACACCAAGAACGCGGAGCGGACGTGACCGTGGCTGCCAAGCCCGTGCCCGTCTGCGAAGCTTCCGGCCTGGGCCTTCTACGCTTGGGCGAGAATGCCGCCGTCACGGAATTCGTCGAGAAGCCTACAGAGCCCGAAGTCATCGCCCGACTCGTCCCCCCCGAATTGAAGGGAGACGGCGCCGCGGAAGACCGGTGCCTCGCCTCAATGGGCATATATGTCTTCGGCGCCGAACAACTCGAGGAAGCCCTCGGCGGAGAGGACGCGGACTTCGGCAAAGAGGTGATACCAGGGCTCGTCGGACGCAAGGAGTTGCGTTGCCATGTGTTCGACGACTATTGGGAGGACATCGGTACCGTCCGGGCCTTTTTCGACGCCAATCTCCAGCTCACCGACCCCGTCCCCTCCTTCAATTTCTACGATGAAGAGCGCCCCATCTACAACTACCCCGACGTCCTACCTACTGCCAAGGTCACTAACTGTCGAATGGACCGGGCCATCGTGGCCAGCGGTTGCATGGTCGGCCGCTCCGACCTCACCCGCTGCGTCCTGGGCGTACGCTCAATCGTCGGGGACGGGTGCCGGTTTGAAAATGTCGTCATGATGGGCGCAGACAAATACGAATCCGCTCAAGGCGAGACGCCCATCGGTGTGGGCGAACACTCCGTCGTGACAGACGCCATCATCGACAAGAACGCCCGCATCGGCGCCAAAGTTCGTCTTTCCCCCGAAGGTTTGGAGGACGGCTGGGTTCGCGTAAGCGAAGAGGCTCCGGAACACCATCCGGACAACCGGGCCCTCTACGTCCGGGACGGTGTCCTCGTCGTCCAAAAGAACGCGACCGTTCGGGATGGCATCGAGGTCGGGAAGAACTGACCCTCCTCCGGTTGCGTTTTCCCTTGCCCGCCCGCTCTCAACTCCTTATCTCGCGGCCCGCAATGAGCGAAGTTCCCGAAAACCTCAAGTACACCAAAGATCACGAATGGCTTCGTCACGAGGACGACGGGACCTGCGTGGTCGGCATCACCGACCACGCCCAGGACAGTCTCGGAGACGTAACCTTCGTAGAACTGCCCGCTCCCGGCTCGAAGTTCGAAGCCGCAGAGGTCTTCGGCGTGGTGGAGTCCGTCAAAGCCGCCTCTGATCTCTACGCCCCTCTGGCTGGCGAAGTGGTGGAAGTGAACGAGACCCTTCTCGACTCGCCCGAGTTGGTCAACGGCTCTCCCTACGCAGATGGCTGGATGATCCGGCTTCGCCCCGACGCCCCCGACGACACCCCCAGCCTCCTCGCACCCGACGCCTACCGCGAACTAACCTGATGCCCAGCCGGCTCTCTGCCGAATGGATTTCTCGCACGCGCGAGGGCGAAGCGCGTGAAAAAAATCTCTTGCGCGGCCACGCGAACCGGACTTTATTGTCCAAGCATTATTCGTTTCACCTTGGACGCGACGCCCGAAATTCGACCCAACCGCTCGTTCGCCCGCTTTCTGGCGTGCCCCGCCACGAGCCTGCTCTCCTGCCTATTAGGCCTCCTTACCCTCTTGG
>CAXGVD010000511.1:0-2206 GCA_964012695.1 uncultured Opitutia bacterium | reverse complement strand
AACGCTGGGCCATTGTCCTTTACCTCCGGGCTTTGCAAAGCTACGTTTCCGCCGCCCAAAGCGAGGAGGCTTCAGAATGAGCGCCGACGAAGCCATTGCCACGCCCGCCAAGGCTGACTTTTCCACCAAGTGTCTCGCCGCCGCCGTAATCGGCTTGGGGGGAGGTCTCATCGGTTTATTCACGGGCCTTTCCTCTGGAGACAAGGCACCCTTCCTTGGCTGGCTTTGGGGCACGGCTTTCTGGCTCAGTATCGCCATCGGTATGTTGATGCTCACCATGCTTTTCCGTGTCTTCAACTCGGAGTGGACGCCCGTGGTTCGACGCCAACTGGAGCATTGCCTGTCCGTCTTTCCCTGGCTAGGCCTATGCTTCGCGCCGCTCCTTCTCGTTGCTTGGTTCGGTGGGGAGAACAACGGCGTCCTCTGGTCTTGGATGAACGCGGACAGTTCCGTGCCCGTGGCCGGGGAAATCCACGACGTCGGGCACGACGTCCTTCACCAAAAGAAGGCCGCGTATCTCAACATCGGCTTCTTCAGTGTCCGGCTCATCGGCTATTTCGTCATCTTTAGCGCATTGGCCTACTGGCTCCGCAAGGTCTCCTTCAGCCAGGACCACGACGGGGATCCCAAGTGGACCCGGCTTGGCCATAACATTGCTGCCGCAGGCATCCCCGCTGCCGCCCTCTCCCTGACCTTCGGCGCCTTCGACTGGTTCATGAGCCTCGAGTACCATTGGTTCTCAACCATGTTCGGAGTCTGGTTCTTCGCCGCCTCTATGCGGGCGGGCCTAGCCGTCGCGATATTCCTCTGTTTCTACCTCGCCACTCGCGGCCATCTCCGGGGCTTCTATAACTTCAAGGCCCACCAGTACGACCTCGCCTGCCTCTCCCTAGCCTTCACCGTCTTCTGGGCCTACATCAGCTTCTCCCAATACTTCCTCATCTACTCCGCCAACATCCCCGAGGAAACCTTCTGGTACATCATTCGTGAAATCGACCCCAATACGGGCTTGCGCACCGGCTGGTTCGCCGTGTCCATGATTCTCATCTTCGGGCACTTCTTCATCCCCTTCCTTTGCCTCCTCTGGTACAAGAACAAGGTGGAGCCCAACCGCACCCTCAAAATCATGGGCTGGATTCTACTCATCCACCTCTTGGACCTGTACTGGAACATCATTCCAGGACGCATCCCCGACGAGTCCGCCGTCGAAGGCTACGTTGTCCGCGACGTATTCGGTTCCCATCTCGTTTGGGGCCTGCTCACCCTCGTTGGCGTGGGCGGCCTGTGCGCTTGGGCCGTCCTCAAGAGCTTCCGCGAATCGGATGCCGAACCCATTCCCGTTCGGGACCCGCGCATCAAGGAGTCCATTCACTACCATGAGTGACCCGAAAACCCAGCGCGCAGACGGCTGCTCCGTGACGTTTTCCCTAATCGTCGCCACCCTCCTCGTTCTAGCCTTTTTCTTTTTTCGGCAGTGCGTGGACTTTGAAGAGGAACCTTCCGCTCCCGACTACAAGGTGGAGGAGGAGCGTCGTGCCAAGGCCGCCGCCCATCGCTCCGAAGAAGGCAACTACACTGCTGCCATAGACGCCTACCACGCCGAGAACGATTCATCTCTCGAACAAGTTTTGGAAGCCACCGTGGAGAAGTACGCACCCGAGCATACTGAAGAAACTGAACTCGAAGGCGAACTCGCTCCCGAGTCCAACTCCACCGACGCTTTCGCCGCCCCCAAACCTGAAGAAGGAGGCAACGAATGAGCGAGTCTCCAGCCAGCGTGATTGACCGGTCTGCCCGTGGGGTCGTTTGCTTCTTCCTGCTCTCCGCCGGCGCATGGTTGCTGGCCGCCGCCGCCCTCGCCTACATTGTGGCCGCCAAGAGCACGGACCCCACCTTCCTTGGTTTCTGTGAATTCCTGACCTATGGCAAGGTCAAGGCCGCCCAAACCAATGCCTTCGTATACGGCTGGGGCTCCAACGCCGCGTTCGCCGTTTCCTTCTGGCTCCTCGCTCGGCTTGGCCAGGCGGAGGTGCGCGGACGAGGCTATGTCCTACTTGCGGGCACCGTCTGGAACGGTGCCGTATCCCTCGGCATCGGCGGCATCCTCGCCGGCCACATGACGGCCTTCGATCTTATGGAGATGCCCCCGGTCATCTGGCCCGCCCTATTCATCTCCTACCTCGTCATCGCAGCCTTCCTCATCGTC
>CAXGVD010000510.1:0-2211 GCA_964012695.1 uncultured Opitutia bacterium | reverse complement strand
TCGAAGAAGGCCTCGCCCGAGCCCTTCGGGTTCCCCGCGACGAACTCACCCAAGAACTCGTCGCCGCCAAGCTCCTCCGCTTCGAGCTGAACGGGGCCGGACTCCGCGACCTCACCGGCCTTGAGCACGCCGTGAACCTTCAAACCCTCACCCTTCGCGACAACCTCATCGAAAACGTCACCCCCATCACCGGCCTCGCCAACCTTCGCCGCTTGGATCTCTCCGGAAACCGCATCGCCTCCTTACTCCCCTTCAAAGACATGACCCGCGGGGCCATCGCCGCTCGAATCGTCCAGATTCGCGCCGCTGTGGACGCTCCGCGTCTGCGCCCGGAGGACAAGGAAAAACTCCGCCAAGACCTCATCAAGATACTCGTCAAAAGCCGACAAGGTCCCTGGCGCCTCGAGGAACTCATCCTCGCCCGAAACCGGGTCCGCGGCCTCATGGGCATCGGTAACCACGTGGACATCAGCCTCCTTGACCTCTCCCACAACAGCCTGCTTGATCTCGAGGGCGTCTCCCGCCTCCGCAATCTTCGCTCCCTTCGTCTCCAGGGCAACCAGCTCGGCGTGCCCGAACCCTTTGAAGACAAAAACAAAAACGGGGCCTACGACGCCCCCGAAACCTACGTCGACGCCAACCGAAATGGTTCCTACGACCGAGGAGAACGCTTCACCGATACCAACGATAACCAGGTCCGGGACGCCGGCGACCCCTTTACCGACGTCAGCGGCAACGGCTTGCGCGATCACGACCCCCTTAGCGAACTGCGTGACCTCCCCCGCCTGCGCGAGTTGTACCTCTACGACAACAACCTCGTCGACCTCTCTTCCATCGGCAAGCTTCCCGCCCTCGACACCCTTCTCCTTAGCGGCAACCGTCTCACCAATGTTACGGGCCTGCGCCACCTCGTCTCCCTCCGTCGCCTCAGCCTCGTCAACAACCACCTCTCCGACGTCCGCGGACTTGTGGAGCTCGTCAACCTAGAGTACCTCCACCTCACTGAGAACCGCCTGGGGGACCTCCGTGCCCTCCGCAAGCTCACCGCCCTGCGGGAACTGCATCTGGAGTACAACCACCTCACCGACCTCCGCCCCCTCGCCGACCTCCGCAACCTGCGCGTGCTTGGTTTGACGGGCAACTTCGTTCGCAGCGTCGCTGGCATCGAGTCCCTGAGCAACCTTCGTCGCCTCAATCTCGGAGACAACCACCTTTCCCTCGTCGCCACCCAAACCTCCCTTGCCATTGAACGGCTCGAAGCCGCCGGAACACGAGCCACCCTCGGCTCTCAATCCAAACCCGAGGGAGAGCTTCACCGCCTCGTCGCCGTCCTTATGGGAGATAAAGTCGCCAACAAACGCCTCGGCGACTACCTCAAAGGCAAGCGCTACGAAAGACTTGGCGACTACGCCCGAGACGCCACCATACCCCCCGAGGAAAAAGCTGCTCGCTACCTTC
The DNA here is from genome assembly GCA_964012695.1 of uncultured Opitutia bacterium. Lineage (GTDB taxonomy): Bacteria > Verrucomicrobiota > Verrucomicrobiia > Opitutales > Seribacteraceae > CAXGVD01. The sequence goes on along the minus strand of CAXGVD010000510.1, from coordinate 753 downwards.
GTTGGGCCGAAACCCTCCGGTCCGATTCCTTCGATCCGAAGGCCCCTCTGCGCCTCTAAAAGATAGGCTGACTCCCCAAGTCACGTACCGGCGTTTCTGTAAACGCGGACGAGAAGACTTGAACGGTTCCTCCCTAAGAGTCCAAATAAACCAAGGCGGCGAGGATAATGGAGGTTAGCAGACACAGGCCGATGATGGAGCGGCGGATAAAGGCTCGGTGGGAATTGGAGCGCAACACGTTCTCCACCTTGCGGTAGTACCACCGCTTGATGTACCTTTTACGCATTCTGCTTAGGATGGGCATGGATCCTGAAAGCTAAGGATTCAGCATGTAGGCCGACGGGCAGTACGGCAAGCGCGTAGGCCGATCGAACTCGCTACTCGTTTTCTTCTGGCTTGGTTTCTTCCTTGCGGGGCGAAGGGAAGAGACCGGGCAAGAGGGCGCCGCCGGGAAATGGGGAAGTGGCGTTGGAATCGGGCGAGGCGGGAGGCGGGGGGAAGGAGCCTTTGAAATCGGGCGGAAGTTCTCCGGGCAGAGCCTGGGGGATGCCTTGGGATGGAGCCACGTTGCGTATGCGCGGTTGGGGCGGGCCGGGCGTAGGAACCGCGGGAGCTTCTGGCTCGGTGACGACGGCCTCCGGGGCGGGCGCGGCGGGCAGGTTGGTTTCAGGCTCGGCGGGAGTCGTTGCGTTGGCTTCGGGCGCGGGAGCGGGCAAGGTGACGTTGCCCTCGGGAGCGGCGGGCGGCTTTGGC
>CAXGVD010000509.1:0-2216 GCA_964012695.1 uncultured Opitutia bacterium | reverse complement strand
CTTAGAACCTTCCCCTTGGTAGCCGCCGCCCATGCCGTTGAACTCCAAGGTGGGAGCGAAACGCAGAGCCTCCAAGGCGGTGAAGCCGGCGGGCGGGTGAAAGCAACCGGGCTCGATCCCGAGGAATTCCGCGTAGGCCTCCTCCGTGAGCGGCAGCTTATTCAACTCCTCCCTCTCCCAGTTCTCAGCCTCGCGCACGGAGTCGTAAAAACCAGGAACGTTCACGCGCCCGTCGGGACCGTGAAGGGAAGCGCACAGCTCGGACAAAGCCTGCAAGGGGTTGAGCAGAGCTCCGCCGTGCACGCCGGAATGCAAATCCTGCTTGGGGCCGGTCAGACGAACCTCCATGGCGGTGAGGCCGCGCAGGCCGGTCGTCACCACCAGTTGCTCGGGACTCGGGCTTCCCGTGTCGGAAACCAAGACCATTTCCGCCTTCAGCCGGTCCTTGTACTGCTCCAGAAAGCCCTTGAAGCTAGGGCTTCCGATTTCCTCCTCGCCCTCAATAAGGTAGGTGATTCGGAGGGGAAGCTCCGGGTTCTTCTCCAATGCTCGGGCAAGAGCCGCCATGTGGACGATTTGCGGCCCCTTGTTGTCGGCGGCTCCGCGGGCGTACAATCGTCCGCCGCGTTCCTCGGGTTCGAAGGCGGGGGTGTCCCAAAGGCTCAGTGGGTCGGGCGGCTGAACGTCATAGTGTCCATACAGCACGAGGTGCGGCCAAGAAGGCTCGTCACCCCGGGTGGCGAGCACCACGGGATGCTTCGGCGTTTGCACGACCTCCACGGCGAAGCCCAGTTCCCGTAGTCGGGCGGTGATGAAGTCCCGGGCCCCAACCATGCCCTCGGCGAAGGAAGGGTCGGCGGAAACGCTGGCGTGGGAAACATAGTCCTTAAGGACTTGGAGAGGATCGTTGAGTAGACTCATGGCAAAGCAAAGAGGCCGAAGGTGAAAGGCAGAATCTTGAGGCTCAAGGGTTAGGGACTTCGCCTCGGGCCCGTTTGGCCTCCCGGTAAAGGTCGAGAGCGCGGGGCATGTTGGCCTGCAGGTCCTCGATGCGTCGGCCAGGATCCGGATGAGTGGAAAGAAACGCAGGCATGCGTCCTTTGTTTCGCTCGTTCATTTTCTTCCAGAAGGTAACGGCTCCTCGGGGGTCGTAACCCGCCATGGCAGAGTAGTAAAGGCCGCGATGATCCGCCTCGGATTCATGCTGTCGGCTGTACGGCAGCATCAAACCCACGGTGGAACCGACTCCGTAAGCCGCCCGGGCGATCCTCCGGTCCTTGCGGTCCTTATCCCTCATCGCCACATCCAGGATCACCCCTCCGAGAGTCAATCCCATGGCCTGCGTCATGCGCTTGTTGCTGTGCCTAAAAGCGACGTGAGCGACCTCATGCCCTATAACTGCGGCGATCTGGTCTTCATTTCCGTTCGCCAAATCGATCAAGCCCGTATTCACCCCCACCTTGCCCCCGGGCATGGCGAAGGCGTTCGGCTCGGACTTGTCGAACACCACGAACTCCCACTCCGTGCCAGGTACGTCGACCTCCGCCACGTCGGTGATTCGCTTACCGATTCGTTCGATCATCGCCTTGTAGTCGGTGTTCGGCGACACACGATCCCGACGCTTCATTTGCTCGAACTGAGCTCCGGCCTGTCGAGCCAAGCCCTCGTCCGAAAGCACCGCGGCCCCGCACCCCACAAAAAAAGAGGCAAGAACGGACAAGGCCGCTCCAAGAAAACAAGCTTTAGGAATTTTCATGACATGTTCCACCTGTAACATAGGTAAGGACGAGGCCCATTTCAAATCCTCGGTCAGCCCGAGGCAAGGTGAACTTAGTGCCTGAAGTGACGGGCTCCCGTGAAGACCATGGCAACGCCTCGCTCATCGGCGGCGGCGACGACCTCCTCGTCGCGCACGCTTCCGCCGGGCTGAATGGCGGCGGTAGCTCCGGCTTCGGCGGCGGCGACGAGCCCGTCGGCGAAGGGAAAGAAGGCGTCGGAGGCCACTACCGAACCTTCCAGCGAAAGTTTCGCCTCGCCCGCCTTCCAAACGGCGATGCGGGAACTGTCCACCCGGGCCATTTGGCCTGCACCCACACCGAGGGTGCGTTCGTCCCCGGCGTACACGATGGCGTTGCTCTTGACGTGACGAACCACCCGCCAGCCGAAGAGGAGGGAACGCCACTCCACCTCGCTGGGCTCGCGCTTTGTCGGTACGG
>CAXGVD010000508.1:0-2226 GCA_964012695.1 uncultured Opitutia bacterium | reverse complement strand
CCCCAGTTGCGGACGCACCCTCTTCGACCTACAAACCACCACCCAACGCGTCAAGGAAAGCACCAGTCACCTCAAGGGCGTCACCATCGCCGTCATGGGCTGCATAGTCAACGGCCCCGGAGAAATGGCCGACGCCGACTTCGGCTACGTCGGCGCCGCCCCTGGGAAAATCGACCTCTACGTCGGCAAGGACCGGGTGAAGTCCGCCATACCCGAAGCCGAAGCCGTTGACCGCCTCGTCGAACTCATACAAAAAGAAGGCAAATGGATTCAACCGTGAACGACGTGCCCCGAAAACAAGACGCTGACGCTCACCCGCTCGACCTCTCCCCCGCCGACACCTCCCTCCGGGCCCGCATCCTCGCGGGCAAAGCCGCCACCCTCGCCCGCGTCACCTACTTCCGGGAAAACTTCGGCTCCGCCATAAGCCGTTGGAAGGAAGACGGCACCCGCGTCACCGAAGTGGACGAAACCATCTCGCACGAACTTTTCGCCGAACTCGCCGCCGCCTTCCCCGATGACGACTACTGCTCCGAAGAAAGCGAAAACGACGAAACCGAACGTCCCCTTGACGCCGAATTCGCCTGGATCCTCGACCCCGTGGACGGCACCAACAACTACGCCGTAGGCATACCCGAGTGCGGCATCTCCCTAGGCCTTCTCCGAAATGGCGCTCCCGCGTACGGCTTCATCTACGACAATGGCCGAGACCTCCTGCTTGAAGGCGGCCCCGAATTCGGTTCCGTCGAGGGCGACCGAAAACTCACCGCCGCCACCGACCAATTTGTGAACGAGAAGCTCACCTTCTGCATGCACTTCCCCATCCCCGCCGACGCTCAGGACAAACTTCGCGACGCCCTCTCCGTCTGGCGCATACGTTGCCCGGGCTCCGCCGCCGTGGGTCTCGCCAACGTAGCCGCTGGACGCCTCGACGGTTGCGTCGAATATCGCTCCAAACCCTGGGACTGCGCCGCCGGCCACGCCATCTGCCGAGGAGCCGGGGCCGAGTTTCACTTCCTCGGCGAAGCCTGCTTTCCCCTGAAGGTCTTCTCCACGACCATGGGAAGCTTCCCCTTCCGAGTAGGCTCCCAACTCTTCCTCCAAGAAACGGAAAAAGTCCTCGGCTGAAAGGTGCGCCGCTAGGCCCTCAAAATAGAGCAAGAGCTAAGACGTTGCTTTTACCTTACCTCGAAGCTTGCTCGGGCGTGGGTTCCGCCAGGAGAGACGCAGAGTAGTTCATGGCGCCCGGAGGAGACGAAGAGGCGACGAGTTTCCCGGGGGAGGAGGCGACGACCGTCGAGAAACCAGAGGAGGTCGGGGCCAGAAAGGTTCGCCCTGGGCCACAGTTCGACATCCTCGTTCAAGCGGCGGAAGACCGCTCCTGATTCGGGCGAGAGTATGGCGAGACCATCCTTCCGCTCCTGTGGCAAGGGAATGGGACGGTGCACTTTCCAAGGTTCGTGGGCGGGGGGAGTTTGCGTGACGCGGATTTCGGGAAGATCGAAGATGCGGGCGAGCAAGGGTTCGGCGACCCGGGCGCCGACGAAGGCGGCGTCTCCCATGCCCGAGAAGCGACCCGTCCAAACGCCGACGGCGTACTTGCTGTTGTGGCCGACGGCGAGGGCGTCTCGACGTCCGGAGGAGGTGCCGGTCTTCCGCATGAACCAAGGAACGGTTAGAGAACTGGCTCCCGCGAAAGCGGCGGAAGGAAAGCGCCGGGAGGATAGTTCGTGACCGATCCAAGCACAGACGTCGGCGTCAAGGATCAGGGCGTCCACCACGGGCTCGTCGGTGAAGAAGCGCGGTTTACGGCGGAGGCCGTTACGCCCCAAAGTGGCGTAAGCGTTGGTGAGGTCGAGCAGGCGAGTTTCGGCAGACCCAAGGGTGAAGGCGAGGCCGCCCTCTCCCGCAGGGTCCCTTCGGAAGCGAAGTCCACAAGCTTCGGCCACGCCGACGGCCTTGGCCACGCCCACCTCACGGGCTACGCGGAGGGCGGGAAGATTGAGAGAACGGCGGAGAGCTTCGGCAGCGGGCACCTCGCCCGAGAAGGAGCGATCGAAGTTTTGCGGGGCCCAACCGGCGAAGGAACCCGGGGCGTCGGAGAGCAAGGTGTCTCCGTCCAGCCGGCCTTCGGAGGCGGCTACGGCGAAAAGAAAAGGTTTCAAGGTGGAACCGGGTGAACGCCAGGCGGTGGCGCCGTTCACTTGACCGTCGGCAAGGTTGTCG
>CAXGVD010000507.1:0-2228 GCA_964012695.1 uncultured Opitutia bacterium | reverse complement strand
CTCCCTCACCGGCCACATGGTGTTCAGCACCCTGCACACCAACGACGCTCCCAGTGCCGTCTCCCGCCTTATTGACATGGGCGTGAAACCATTCCTCGTTTCCGCCTCCCTTCGGGCTGCCTTGGCTCAGCGTCTCGTTCGCTCCATTTGCCAAAACTGCAAACGTCCGCACGAACCCACCAAGAGCGAACTGGCCCGGCTCGGCATCACTCCCGAGCAAGCCTCGGAAGCCACCATGATGGAGGGAGCCGGGTGCGACAAGTGCGGCGAGGTTGGCTTCCGAGGGCGTAAGGGGGTCTTCGAGATCTTCAACGTCGATTCCGAAATCGAGGAAATGATTTACAACAACGTCGGGCTTGTCGAACTGCGCCGCAAGGCCCGGGAAATGGGCATGCGCAACATGCGGGAAGACGGCTTCCGCAAGGTGCTCGCGGGCATCACCACCTTAGAGGAAGTCCTCCTCGTCACCACCGAGGAGGAGTAGGGGAGAAGCCGCCATGCTATACGTCGATCACAACGCCACCGTCCGCGAGATCTTCTCGCAAGTGGAAGGCGTGTCCCAGCACGGGTTGGACGAATTGTTCGACGAAGACGTGAAGGCTGGTCGCCGCTCCTTTGCCGAAGCCGTGATCGGTGAAGGCATCGCCACCAAGGAAAACGTCCTCGAACTCGTGGGAGAGTTTCTCGGCTACGAGATGCAGGTCGGGGCGGTGGAGGAAATCGAGGCAGAGGTGATCGGCCTCATCCGCCCCGAGGTGGCCCGTCAATACGCAGTGGTGCCGCTGTACCTGTCGGAGGGTTCAGTCCACCTTCTCGCGGCGGATCCCTTCAACAACGCCATCATCGACGACCTCACCTTCTCCCTCTCCATGGACGTGCGCCTCGTCGTGTGCGACCCTGAGGAAATCGAGCGACTCATCGAACAGCACTACGGCAAGGACGAGTCCTCCCTTAGCGACCTCCTTGGCGACATCGGGACGGAAGAATTCGGCGAACTGGACGACTCCAAGGAAGGCGACCTTCTGGACGCCGCCAACGAGACCCCCATCATCCGCTTCGTCAATCTCGTACTCCAGCAGGCCATCCGGGCTCAGGCCTCGGACATTCACTTCGAGCCCTTCGAGGACGAGTTCCGTATACGCTACAGGGTGGACGGCGCCCTCTACGAAATGTCCCCGCCTCCTCAGCGCCTCGCCATTCCCGTCATATCCCGCGTCAAAGTCCTTTCCGAGCTCAACATCGCCGAACGCCGCGTGCCTCAGGACGGGCGTATCAAGATCACAATCAGCGGCCGGCCCGTAGACCTACGGGTGTCCACCCTTCCCACCCAGTTCGGCGAGAGCTTGGTGCTTCGCGTACTGGACAAGTCGGCCGTCAACCTGGACCTCGATAGCCTCGGACTTCCCGAGGAAATTAAGGCCGGCATACGCGGCGCCGTCCGCCGGCCCAACGGCATCTTCATCGTCACCGGGCCCACTGGCTCGGGCAAGACCACCACCCTCTACTCCGCCCTCCGGGAAGTGAACGAAATCGACACCAAAATCCTCACCGCCGAGGATCCCGTCGAGTACGAGATCGAGGGCATCATGCAAGTTCCAGTGAACCACCAGGTCGGGCTGGATTTCGCCCGTGCTCTCCGGGCTTTCCTGCGGCAGGATCCGGACAAGATCATGGTCGGGGAAATTCGCGACTTGGAGACCGCCCGCATCGCCGTTCAAGCCTCCCTCACCGGTCACGTCGTCCTCAGCACCCTGCACACCAACGACGCTCCAGGAGCCGTCACCCGCCTTGTGGACATGGGCCTCGAACCCTTCCTCCTGTCCGCTTCTCTCGAATTCGTCCTTGCCCAACGCCTCGTCCGAAAAATCTGCCGCGAATGCCGCTCGGAATTCCAGCCCAAGCGCGAAATGCTCGACATGCTCGGCCTCAACCAGAACGAAATCGGCGACCGCAAGTTCTACTTCGGCGCGGGTTGTTCCGAGTGCAACCAAACTGGTTACCGCGGACGCACGGGCCTCTTCGAAATGATTAAGGTGACCGACGCATTCCGAGAAATGATCAGCTCCGGGGCCGCCACCCTCGTGCTCAGGCAAAACGCCATCGAGCAAGGCATGCGCAGCCTCCGCCAAGACGGCACGCGATCCATTTTCGACGGCGAGACAACCCTCGAGGAAGTCTTGAAGTATACTTGAAAATCCTGCAACTTAGTCAGCCATGCCATATTTCCA
>CAXGVD010000506.1:0-2229 GCA_964012695.1 uncultured Opitutia bacterium | reverse complement strand
CGAAGTGAAGGACGGTGACGGGGATGCGTCCGAACTGCAAAAGTGAATTGGTCTTGGCGGATGGAGCGGATTTTGGTGTAATGAAAATCTCGCCTCGCGGGCCCGGGTGGCGGAATTGGTAGACGCAGGGGACTTAAAATCCCTTGGCCGTAAGGCCGTGGGGGTTCAAGTCCCCCCCCGGGCACCAGGGCCGGATTACTCGCCTGCGGGTTTCGTGGAGAGTCTTTTTCTTTTTTTGGGAGCATAAGCATGTTTCAATTTCGTGAAGTTCGTTTGGCATACGGGTCCAAGGTGTTGTTTGACGAGATCTCCGAGGTGATCGGGGTCCGCGACCGCATCGGCTTGGTGGGTTCCAACGGTTCGGGAAAAACCACTTTGCTTCGCTTGTTGATGGGGGAGGTGGAACCGGACTCCGGGGCCTTGGAAAAGCCGGACTACTCGACCGTGGGCTACCTGCCGCAGGATGGCATTTCGGTCAAGGACTCCACGCTGTACGAGGAGGGAGAAAAAGCCTTTGCGGACGCCTTGGCCCTGCGGGAGAAGCTGGACGAGGCGGAGGAAAAGCTAGGGGATATGGAGCCGGATACGGAGGAGTTCTACGACTTGATCGACCTGATGGGGGCGTGGGAGGAGCAGTTGTCCGCCCACGAACCGGCGAAGATGCGCTCCCGCATCGAAAAGGTGATGGTGGCGGGGATGGGGTTCTCACAAGCCGACTTGGACCGGGACTCGGGAGAGTTTTCAGGGGGGTGGCAGATGCGGATCGCCCTCGGCAAGTTGCTCCTGCAGGCGCCTTCTCTTCTTATTTTGGACGAGCCCACCAACCACTTGGACGTGGTCTCGCAACATTGGTTGGAAAAATACCTGAAAGGCTATCAGGGCGCCTTGGTGGTGATTTCCCACGACCGAGCTTTTCTGGACGTGGTGACGGAGAGAACCTTGGAGCTGAAGCAGGGCCTTCTAAGGAGCTACAAGGGTAACTATTCCCACTACTTGGAGGAAAGCCGGGCTAGGTTGGAGCGGCAGAGAAAGGCTTACGAAAACCAAAAGAGGGAAATCCAAAAGCAGAAGGAATTCATCAACCGTTTCCGTTCCAACGTGAAGAAGGCGGCCATGGTGCAGAGCCGCATCAAAGCCTTGGATAAGATGGAATTGGTGAAGCCGGAGGCGGAGGAGAAGAAAATCTTTTTTCGCTTTCCGGCGTCACCGCCCGCGAGCCAAAAGGTGATTGAGCTGACCGGCCTGAAGAAGGCTTATGGGGACAACGTGGTGTTCGACGGCCTAGACCTGCGTATCGACAAGGGGGACCGCATCGCCGTGGTGGGCGTGAACGGGGCGGGCAAGTCCACTTTGGTCCGGATATTGGCTGGTGTGGAGCCCTTTGGAGCGGGCGAACGAGAGACGGGGGTGAACACGGTAGTCGGCTATTTCGCCCAGCACCAGGCGGACGAGCTGAATCCCGCTAACGAAGTGCTCGCCGAGGTGGAGGAGGCGGCTGAGGGCAACCCCGACTCCAATCCGCGCGGCGCCCTCGGGGCCTTGCTCTTCAGCGGGAACGACGTATTTAAGAAGACGGGCGTGCTTTCAGGCGGGGAACGTAACCGGGTTGCCCTCGCCAAGTTGCTCATGATGCCCTGCAACTGCCTTATTATGGACGAGCCCACTAACCACTTGGACGTTCGTAGCAAGGAAGTGCTTCAGGAGGCCTTGAACTTGTTCGACGGCACGGTGGTCATGGTGAGTCACGACCGTTCTTTTCTCGACGGAGTGGTGAACAAAGTACTGGAAGTCTCCCCGCAAAAGACGCGCATGCTGACTTGCAACGTGACCGAGTACGTGGAGCGTCTGGATCGGGAAATGCGAGAAGCCGAAGGCTGAGCAACTGAAAGGCTGACTAGCCTTTAAGGTATTTTAGGGCGACGAAACCGCCGAGCAGGAGGAGGGAGAATAGGAGGGCAAGCTTGTTGAAGTGCTTGTCGATGAACTCTTTCATTGGTTCGCCGAATTTGGCGAGGAGGGCGGCGACGAGGAAGAAGCGGGCGGAGCGGCTGGCGGCGGAGGCGAGCAGGAAGAGGGGGAAGTTCATGGCGAGGACGCCGCTGGCGATTGTGAAGATCTTGTAGGGTATGGGGGAGAAGCCGGCGAGGAGGACGAGGGGCAGGCCCCATTCGGCGAACCAAGCTTCGAGCAACTCGAACTTTTCCTCGGTGAAGCCGGGGACGTACTTGT
>CAXGVD010000505.1:0-2230 GCA_964012695.1 uncultured Opitutia bacterium | reverse complement strand
ACCTACTCCTACTCGACACCGCCGGACGCCTCCATGTGAAGGACAACCTCATGGAGGAACTGGGCAAGCTTCGCCGCGTTCTCCAAAAGAAAAACCCCGACGCCCCCCACCATTCTTGGCTCGTTGCCGACGGTTCCACTGGTACCAACGCCATCGAGCAGGCTCGGGTTTTCCATGAGAAATTCGGTCTCTCCGGTATTGTCGTGACCAAGCTGGACGGCACGGGCAAGGGCGGCGCCCTCGTGGGTGTTTACCGGGAGCTGGGCATCCCCATACAGTTCGTCGGCCTCGGAGAAGCTCCTGATGACCTGCAACCTTTCTCCATAGAGCACTATGTGAACTCTATCCTGCCGCTAGAGGGCGCGACGGACGACTGACTTTCCCCTTTGGGCGGCTCCCGTGCTACCTTCGTGAGTTCGGGTTTGTCATCAACGCCCGTTTCCGCATGTTAATAACAACTTGAAGCCTGAAGGGGAAACAGTAGTGCGTACGACGCACGTTAGCTTGGGCGAGCGTTCTTATGAGATACGTGTCGGTCTCGGTTTGGCCGGGGAAATCCGCGGGGAAGTGGAAGCCGCCCGGCGCGAAAACCGTCCTGTCGCTGTCGTGATAGACGCTGGTTTCGCCGCCGCCCAACCCGAATTCCTTGCGGAGGCCGCAGGCGATGTTCCCTCCCTCGAACTGCCTTCGGGTGAGAATACCAAGTCGCTCCGTCACTTGGGCGAAGTCCTCGACTTTCTTGCCGCCCGCAAGCTGGACAGATCCTCCCGGCTCTTCCTTTTTGGCGGGGGCGTGACGGGAGACCTCGGCGGTTTCGCCGCCGCCTCCTACCTGCGCGGCATCGATTTCATTCAGATCCCCACCACATTGCTTGCCATGGTGGACAGCTCCGTGGGTGGCAAGACCGGAGCAAACCTCGCCGCCGGCAAAAACCTTGTCGGGGCCTTTCACCAACCCGCTGCCGTTTACGCGGACATGAAGCTCTTGGAGACTTTACCCGCACGGGAATTCGCGGCGGGCATGGCTGAAGTCGTCAAATACGGCCTTCTAGGGGACGGGGAACTCTACGCGCGTCTGCTCGCCTTCGACGCACTGAGCCCCGCCCACCCCGATCTGCCGGAAATCGTCGCCCGCTGTTGTGCAAACAAGGCCCGCATCGTGGAGGCGGACGAACGTGAAAACTCCTCCGATTCCGGTGGCCGCGCCCTGCTGAACCTCGGGCACACCTTCGCTCACGCCATCGAGGCGGTGGCCGGTTACGGCGAGTACCTGCACGGTGAGGCCGTTGCTGTGGGGCTCTTGTGCGCCCTTCGCTTGTCCGAAAATTTGGGCTTCATGGAGGAAGGCGCCGGTCCTAGTCTGTCCGCTTTGCTGGAAAGGCACGGCCTACCCGTGGCCCTGCGCCAACCTTTGTCTATCGAGGCGCTTCTAGATGCCATGTTCTCCGACAAGAAAACGCGCGGAGGGACAATTCGCTTCGTTGTGATGGACGCGGTGGGAGAGAGCCGGGTCACTGACGAGGTGGAACTCGGCCAGATCGAGAAGGTCTGGCGCTCGGCGGGGGCGTCCTGAAAGGAGGGAAGGAACGTGGCGGGCTTCGAGGAAGAGGTGACGCGGGCCTATTTCGAGGCGAATGGCTTTCTCGTTCGCTCCGCTGGCCTGCCGCCCGAAGCGGGCAAGAAGCGAGCCGGTCCCCTGCCCACCTTAGCCGTCTTCAACCCCGAGGCTTCTGAAAACGCACCCGAGGTCGGTCCCCGTCTCTACACATCGGATATAGGCCGCATCCGGGCCGCCCTCGTTTCCGTGCTCGGCTGGGAAACGGGCGGGTTCGCGGCCAACCTGATCGGTAGTGACGCCGCCCTCCTTCGCTTCCTGAAAACCGAGGCCACCGACAAACGCCTCGCTCCCGGCTTTACGCCAGCCACCTCCCTTCCCGAAGCCCGCATGGGAGATTGCCTCCGCCTGCTCGTTCTTCCCGCCCTTCCTCGGGCCGAGTCCAAACTGAAGGAGGCCCTGGAAGTCCTGTGCGAGGCGGGTGTCCAAGGCGTTTACACCCTCCGTTCCATGCTGGAGAACCTGTTGCGCCGGGCCGAACCCGGACGGGACTATGCCGCCTTGCCCGCCATGCAGGCCCTCCGCATCCTCAAGGCCTATGGCCTCACTACCGAACCTCAGTTGGAACTCTTTCCCGAATGAGTAAAGTACACCCGACTGCCCTTGTGGACGACGG
>CAXGVD010000504.1:0-2235 GCA_964012695.1 uncultured Opitutia bacterium | reverse complement strand
GAGCAACCTCCCCCGCACCCCGCTCTGGACGCGAAAGCACCGACCCCGCCCCCCGCCCACCTCAGACTCCGAGACCTCCCCCCGCACGAGCGTCCCCAGGAACGCCTTGAACGCCACGGTGCCCACGCCCTCACCGACCGCGAAATCCTCGCCCTACTAATCCGTTCCGGCACCACCAAGATGGATGTCCTCGCCATCGCCGATGCCCTCCTCTCCCGGGCCGGTTCCCTCACCGGCATACTGCGTTGGAACTGCGAAGACTTCCGCCAAGTCCCGGGTCTCGGTCGCGTCAAGGCCCTCCAACTCACCCTCTACGTCGAAATCGTCAAACGCCTCGCCCGCGCCGAGGCCGCCCAAGACCCCACCTTCGACGACGCCGAAATCGTCTTCCAACACCTCTACCCCGAAACCCGATCCGACGACGTGGAAAAAGTCCGCGTCCTCTGCCTTAACTCACGCAACAAGCTCATCCGCATGGAGACCGTCACCTCCGGCACCGCCAACGCATCCCTCATTCACCCACGTGAAGTCTTTCGTCCAGCCGTGCGCCACGGAGCCACCGCCGTCATCCTCGTGCACAACCACCCCGGCGGGGACCCCGCCCCCAGCAAAAACGACCTCCAAGCCACCAAAAACCTCCGCGAAGCCGCAAAGCACCTGGGAGTCCTCTTCCACGACCACGTCGTGATCGGAGACCCCGCCCGCGACCCACGCGCCCTCGGCTACTACAGCTTTCGAGACTCCGGCCTCCTCTAACAGAAATTCAACCCGCCTAAGCAAGCAGGGCCCGCGCTTACCCTTTCAAGCCTACTCGCGAGGACGGAAACAAAGTGCTTGCAGCTTCCGCTTTCCGCTTTCCGCCTCCCGCTTTTTCCATTTGATTGAACGATCTCCATGAAAACCTATCTCCTTTCTCTCCTCGCCTTCGTTCTTGGCGGTTCTGCCGTCCACTCCGCTTCAAAGCCCCTCAGCTTCGAGAAGGGGGACCGGATCGTACTCGTAGGCCCCACATTCGTGGAGCGCATGGCCCGCTTCGGCTATCTCGAAACCGCCCTGACACTCGCCATGCCCGAGAAGGAGCTCACATTCCGCAACCTAGGCTGGTCCGCAGACACCGTCAAGGGCGCCTCCCGAGGTTACGAAAAGCCGCAGGCCGGCTACGCTAACCTCCTCAAGGCCGTCCGGGAAAGCAAGCCCACCCTCCTACTTCTCGCCTACGGCGCCGCCGAGTCCTGGGACCGCGCCCCCGAAACCTTCGCCGCCGACTACCAAAAACTCATCGACGACCTGAAGCCCACCGGCGCCCGCATCGCCCTGCTCTCCCCAATCCTTCAGGAAAACTGGGGCGGCCTAATGCCGGACCCCGCCCCCCACAACTCCGACCTCCAGTCTCACGCCAAAGTCATCGAGGGCCTCGTACTCAAGAACGAGCTCGCCCACCTCGACCTCCTCGACCTCGTCCGCCCCTCCTCCGAGGCCCTCCCCGAGGCCGACCGCCTCACCATGAACTCCATCCATCTCGACGACGCCGGCCACCGAGCCCTCGCAAAGCACGTTCTCGGCTTACTCGGTCTCACACTCCCCGACTTCGATTCCTACAAACCCAACCTCATACGCTCCATCATCAAGCAAAAGAACGAACTCCACTTCCATTCTTGGCGTCCCCAAAACCAAACCTACCTCCTCAGCTTCCGCCGCCACGAGCAAGGTCGCCACGCCCTCGACCTCCCAAAGTTCTCCCCCCTCGTCGAGGAAAAGGAAGACTTCATCCGCAAGCTCGTCGCCTCCCCCGAGGGTAAAATCTCACGCCCCCCCGTCTCCGAAACTTCCGCCGTCCGCCAACCTATCGAGCCTTCCGAAAAAGCCCTTTCCGAACTCAAAACCCTCCATGTTCCGGACGACCTCTCCCTCAAAGTATTCGCCTCCGAGCCCGCCATCAAAAACCCCGTCCAATCGGCATGGGACGAGCGTGGCCGCCTCTGGGTCGCCACGGCCGAGAGCTACCCCCACATCGCTCCCGGCTTCCTCGTGGACGACAAGATCATCATGCTGGAGGACGAGGACGGAGACGGCGTGGCCGACCACCGCACCCTCTTCGCCGACGGCCTCCTCATGCCCACCGCTGTCCTCGCCGGGCACGGTGGCGTGTACGTCGGAACCTCCACCGAAATCCTTCACCTGCGCGACACCGACGGAGACGGCCGAGCCGACCAAAAGACAATTCTCCTTTCAGGC
>CAXGVD010000503.1:0-2263 GCA_964012695.1 uncultured Opitutia bacterium | reverse complement strand
CCCCAAGCCGCTCGGCCAACTCCTTCTGTCGCTTCGGAAACACGCCGTGTAAGCGGAGCCCCGCCACCTTAACCTCGCGGCGGGGGTGGAAGAGCATTTTGACGGCCAGGTAGTTCGTCACCCAGCCGATGCCAGCGGCGATTACCGGTAGAAGAAAGACTAGTTCCTTTGGCACGTGAAAATTCGGGTTTTCAAAAAGAAGGCTATTTGCTAGGGTCTAGCCTCGTGGGCAAGGATGTTTTACGTGGGTTTGCGTGCGGGGTTCTACTGGCTTTCGCCGGTTGTGCCAAAATGGTGACCAAGCCAGTCAAGGCTGCCGTGGACATGACCGTAAAGCCCGTCAAAATCGTGACGGACGCCGCCGTGGACGTTGTGGAGAAGCCCGTGCGTAAAGCCGCTTCTGTGGTTCGGGACAACTTTGGCCCCAAGAACTGGTTCAAAAAACCCTGAAGTGTGAACCCTGAAAAGGAAAAGGCCGCCGAGCGACCTTTTCTTCCCGTAAAGAGTCTTGCGGGCGACTCAATCCGCATCCCTCTCCTCCAACTTGAGCGAGGCGGAATTTATGCAGTAGCGAAGCCCCGTGGGCTCGGGACCGTCTGGAAAAACGTGGCCCAAGTGGGAACCGCAAGCCGCGCAAAGCGTCTCCACTCTACTCATGCCGTGGCTGTAATCTTCACGACGTTCCACCTTGCCGGGTTCGATTTCGTCCCAGAAACTAGGCCAACCCGAACCCGAGTCGTATTTCGCCTCCGAGTCGAACAAAACCGTGCCACAAACCGCACAATGGTACGTCCCGGAAGTCTTGCAGTCCCAGTACTCCCCGGTGAACGGCCTTTCCGTCCCACCTCCGCAACAAACCTGCTTCTGCTCCTCCGAGAGATGGGATACGTCGCAGCGTACAGCTTCTATTCCCAGCTCGCTCAACCCGATTCCTGTTGCCAGTTAACGGCGCCTTCCACCGCCGAAACCCGAGCGCCTCCTCATGCCGCCACTTCTGCGCGCAGGGGCAGCCGCTCCGGCTGGAGCTATGGTGGCGGGATCGTCCCGGTATTCGAAGGTGTCCACCTGTTCGCGGGGAAGGTTGGATTCCAGCAAACGCTCGATGGCGTCAACCTTCGCCACGTCTTCGGGAGCGAAAAGTGTGAAGGCCTCGCCATCAGTTTTCGCTCTTCCCGTACGTCCGATTCGGTGTACGTAATCCTCCGCGTGCTGTGGCACGTCGTAGTTGATTACATGCGTCACATTTGAAATGTCCAATCCGCGAGAAGCTAAGTCCGTTGCCGTGAGGATCTTCACCCTGCCTTGCTTGAAATCCTCCAGCGCCTGACTCCTCTCGCTTTGCCGCAAGTCGGAATGCAGCACCCGCACGTCCTCTCCGTGCTCCGTAAGCCAGCGGCTGATACGGTCCGCCCCGCGGCGCGTTTGGAAGAAGATGATCAAGTTTTGGTACTCCACTTTTTGGAGCAAGGCCACGAGCAGGTCGAATTTCTGTATCGCGGGCACGGGATACAAGGCGTGCTTCACCGTGTCGGCGGCTGAAATCTTAATGTCTATCTTGGCCTCTGCCGGATCGTTCAAGGCCCAATCGGCCAACCTCAGCACGGCGTCCGGAATGGTGGCGGAGAATAGCAGGGTCTGGCGCGAACGAGGAGTCTTCTGGATAATGCGGGTGACATCCTCGATGAAGCCCATGTCGAGCATCCGGTCCACCTCGTCGAGAATCAAAGTCTGTATTTTATTCAGCCTCAAGGTGCCTTGCCCGAGGTGGTCGAGAAGCCGTCCGGGCGTTGCCACCACTATGTCCGCCCCATTGCGCAACTGCTCCTTCTGCTTGCCGTATTTCACGCCGCCGTAGAGCAACGCCGTGCTGAGGCCGAGGTGTTGCCCGTAGGCCCGGAAGTTATCGTCAATCTGAATGGCCAGCTCTCGCGTCGGGGCCAAGGCCAAGGCTCGGGTGGCCCCGTGTTTGGCCAGCCTGTGCAGGGTGGGCAGGGCGAAGGCCGCCGTCTTGCCCGTTCCCGTCTGGGCGGAACCCACCAAGTCCCGGCCCTCCAGAATCGGCGGCACCGCCATGGCTTGAATCGGCGTGGGTTCGGTGTAGCCGCGCTCGGCAATGGCTTGCAGGATTTCGGGCCGCAGGCCCAAATCTTCAAAATTCATGTCTTGGCTTTCTTAGAGGAAAGGGGTTGGTTGGGGCGTAAGCGAAACTTCTCTATCGCCGGTGACCAACGAGCACAAGCCCAATTCCACCTATCGGGGACGC
>CAXGVD010000502.1:0-2265 GCA_964012695.1 uncultured Opitutia bacterium | reverse complement strand
CCCAAGGCGGCATCAACGCCGCCAAGAACTACCAAAACGACGGCGATAGCATATACCGCCTCTTCTACGACACCATCAAGGGCGGAGACTTCCGTTCCCGTGAGGCCAATGTGCACCGTCTGGCCCAGATGAGCGTTAACATCATCGACCAGTGCGTGGCCCAAGGCGTACCATTTGCACGAGAGTATGGTGGCCTGCTCGCCAACCGCTCCTTCGGCGGGGCCCAAGTCAGCCGCACCTTCTACGCCCGCGGTCAAACTGGCCAGCAACTCCTGCTCGGCGCTTATTCCGCCCTCAGTCGGCAAATCGCCGCCGGGCAGGTCAAGATGCGCAACCGCCACGAAATGCTCGACCTCGTACTCGTGGACGGACACGCCAAGGGCATCGTCACCCGGAATCTCGTCAACGGGAAGATTGAAACATGGTCCGCCGACGCCGTTCTGCTAGCCACTGGCGGCTATGGTAACGCTTACTTCCTTTCCACCAACGCCACAGGCTGCAATGTAACCGCCGCCTTCCGGGCCTACCGCCGCGGGGCCGGTTTCGCCAACCCCTGCTACACCCAGATTCACCCCACCTGCATACCTGTTTCCGGGGACCACCAGTCCAAGCTCACCCTCATGTCGGAGTCTCTCCGTAACGACGGGCGCGTCTGGGTACCCAATGACCCCGCCGACTGCGGTAAGGAACCTTCACAAATCCCCGAAGATTCCCGCGACTATTTCCTTGAACGCAAGTACCCCAGCTTTGGCAACCTCGCCCCAAGGGACATTTCCAGCCGCTCCGCTAAGGAAGCTTGCGACGACGGACGCGGTGTGGGGCCTGGCGGACGCGGCGTGTACCTCGACTTTTCCGCCGCCATCGACCGCCTCGGCGAAAACGCCATCCAGGAGCGCTACGGCAACCTTTTCGAAATGTACGAGCGGATTACGGGGGAAAACGCATACCAACGTCCCATGCGCATTTACCCCGCCATCCATTATACTATGGGCGGCCTTTGGGTGGACTACAACCTCATGAGCACCGTACCTGGTTGCTTCGTGCTGGGGGAGGCCAATTTCTCGGATCATGGGGCCAACCGCCTCGGCGCCAGTGCCCTCATGCAGGGTCTCAGCGACGGCTACTTTGTCATTCCCAACACCATCGCCGACTACCTCGTCAAGGTGGGAGCAGGCGCTCCTGATCCCGACGGCCCTGCCTTCAAGGAAACTCTCGACCAAGTCAAAGCTCGCGTGGACGGACTTCTCTCCACTGGAGGCGAACGTTCTTCCCGTTCCTACCATAAGGAACTTGGGCAAATCATGTGGGAGTATGCTGGCATGGCCCGCAACGAGGTCGGCCTCAATAAAGCTATTGGACTCATCCAAGACCTCCGTGATGACTTTTCCAAGAATCTCCGCGTTACCGGCAATGGAGAGAGCCTCAACCACGAACTTGAACGTGCCTCGCGGGTGCAGGATTTCCTAGAGTTTGGCGAACTCCTCTGCCGCGATGCCCTCGAACGGGACGAATCCTGCGGCGGTCACTTCCGCGAGGAGCACCAAACCGAGGAAGGGGAAGCCAAGCGGGACGACGCTAACTTCGCTCACGCTGCCGTCTGGGAGTACAAAGGCGAAAACGCCGAACCCGTCCGCCACAAAGAGGAACTCACCTTCGAAAACGTCGAGCTGGCCGTACGCAGCTACAAGTAGGAAGACATGAAACTCACACTCAAAGTCTGGCGGCAGGACGGTGCCAAAGACGACGGCCGCTTCGAGACGCACGATGTCGAAGACATCTCCGAAGACTCCTCCTTTCTCGAAATGCTAGACCAGCTCAACGAGTCCCTCGTGGAGCAAGGCAAGGAGCCGATTCATTTCGACCACGACTGCCGCGAAGGCATCTGCGGCATGTGCTCTCTCACTATCAATGGCCTTCCCCACGGCCCCGAGAATTCGACCACTACCTGCCAGCTTCACATGCGGAAGTTCCGTGACGGGCAAACCGTAACCATCGAGCCTTTCCGGGCCACGGCCTTTCCCGTCGTCCGGGACCTCGTCACCGACCGCTCCGCCTTCGACGCCATCATCCAAGCTGGCGGCTATGTTTCCGTGCGCACCGGCTCTGCCCCCGACGGCAACGCCATTCCCATCCCCAAGAAAGATTCAGACAAGGCCATGGACGCCGCCGCCTGCATCGGTTGCGGAGCCTGCGTGGCCGCCTGTAAAAACGCTTCCGCGATGCTCTTCACCTCGGCTAAGGCCGGTCACCTGAACTTGCTCCCAC
>CAXGVD010000501.1:0-2273 GCA_964012695.1 uncultured Opitutia bacterium | reverse complement strand
CTCCAGAACGTTCATGCCGCCGAAGAGAAGGAAGGGGAGGTCGTTGGCGGCTCGAATTCCGGAGAAGGGAACGGACAATTGCATTTTCATGGGCTCGGGGCGTGGCTTGGAGGAGAAGTTCCGTGTTCGGCCCGAACATCTATGGCTATGCCTCCCCGGGCATTGAAGCGGGTTTCGACGAGGCACCACCGGGGGGAGAGGGCGGCGATGAGGTCGTCAAGAAGGAGGTTGGCGAAGTGTTCGTGGAAGACACCTTCGTCTCGATAGGACCAAAGATACAGCTTGAGGGACTTGGACTCCACTATTTTTTGGTCGGGGACATATAGGATGCGGATATCGGCGAAGTCGGGTTGCCCCGTGGCGGGGCAGAGGCAGGTGAACTCATTGGTCCGTAGTTCGACGACATAGTCCCTCTTCGAGTTGCGGTTCGGAAAGGTTTCCAACTTGCGGGAGGGGCATGTGGCCCCTTTACCGAGTTCGGAAAGATCGGAATGTTCCTGTGAGTCGTTCACGAGACGGGGATTATCGCGAAAATGGGACCAGCCGCAACGCCTAAGGCAAGTCGGTTTCTTTTCTCCAGGATCCCCTAAGGGTGGCGCCGGCTTCGAGAGCTTGGGCGAGGAACCTGAGGAAGGTGGAGCGGGGAACGTCTTCCGCTCCAAGGCGGGCGAGGTGGCGGGAGGAGTCTTGGCAGTCGATGAAGGGGAAATCTCGTTCGCGGGCGAAAGCGACGAGGGTGGCGAGGGCCACCTTGGAGGCTTCAGCCTTCTTGTGAAACATAGATTCGCCGAAGAAGGCTCGGCCAAGCGAGATGCCGTAGAGGCCGCCCACGAGTTCGCCATCTTGGTAGCTTTCGAAGGAGTGGGCGTAACCGAGTTCGTGGAGGCGGCAGTAGGCCTCGATCATGTCGGGGGCGATCCAGGTACCGGGTTGGTCTTTGCGGAAAGCGCGGGCGCAGGACCGAATTACTTTGGGGAAGTCTTCGTCAATTTTCACCTCGAAGAGGTTTTGGCAGAGGGCGGCCTTGAGGCTTCGCGTGGGAGTGAAGTTATCGGGAGCGAGGAGGAAGCGGGGGTCGGGGGAAAACCAGTGCCAAAGGGCGGGCTCGCCTTCGCTGAACCAGGGAAAGATGCCACTGGAATAGGCGAGGAGCAGGCGTTCGGGCGTGAGGGAACCGCCGACGGCAAGAAGTCCTTCGCTCCAAGCCGTTTCTGGGTGGGGAAACCAAGGCGGTTCGGAGTCGTCGATGAGAGCGACGGGCATGGCTTGATTCAAGCCGTCTCGACTTCGAGAATGCTGACTTGCGGGCGGCAGTTGAAACGGATTCCGTACAAGTTGCCGACGCCTCGGGTGATGTGTACGAGATGGTCTTCCCATATGTGAAGACCGTCGAGCAGGTCATGATCCTCGACGGGGGCAAAGGGGGCGGAGTCGAGGAAGGGTACGCGGAATTGGCCGCCGTGGGTGTGCCCGGATAGCATGAGATCCCAGTGGTGGGTGCGAAGCAGTTCCTTGGAGTCGGGGTTGTGGGAGAGAAGGATTACGGGGGGCTCAGAGAGAGATGCGGGGGCGTCGGGGTGTTTGGGCAGGCATTTGTCTGGGAGACAACGCTTGGCCCATAGGTCGCCAAGGCCGACGAGGGTGATGGGTTGGCCTTTGACGTAGAATAGAGTGCGCTGGTTTTGGAGCAGATGGACCTTGGCTTCGGCCAGCAGGGTTTCAACTTTCTCGGTGGTGGGGTAGCCTCCGTGGCTTGCGGCCCATTCGCCACCGTCGTGGTTGCCCAGGCAGGCAAAAGTCTTGGGCACGGCGGCGGTGAGCTTTGAAAGGCTTTTAGCGAAGAGTCCGAATTCCTCTTCGGAGAGGGTGGCTGAGATAAAGTCGCCGGTAAGGAAGCAGAGGTCGGGCTTTTCCGCTAGACCGAGTACGATGGCTTCCTCGATGAGGGCTAGGGGAACCTCGGGGGAAAATTGAAAGTCGGAGAGGTGAAGGATGCGGAAGGCGTGGGAGGAAGAAAACCGTTCTTTGGGTAGGGCGATGTGATGCACTTCAAGGTTTCCCGCTTCGTATTTCGCATAACCCCATCCGCCAAGGCCAACTAGACCAAGCCCAACGCAACCCCGAAAGAAATTGCGGCGGGAGAAGAAGGCCATGGGTTTCTTGGGGGAGGGCGGCGGGCGCAGAATGGCGGGGCGGGTGGCCGCGAAGTCGGGAGGCTGAGCGGGAGGATCGTTCATCGGGCAAGGGGAGAGGGGGTATTATCCGTATCAGAT
>CAXGVD010000500.1:0-2279 GCA_964012695.1 uncultured Opitutia bacterium | reverse complement strand
CCCCATGTCCAAAAGAGTTCCCGCCGCCACCGAATCGCGAGCCGGTGCCGTTCGGAAAACGCCTTGCCCGGTCCGATGGAACGTCCGTCGAGCCAACGATCCGCCACATAGCCCAACCAAACCGCCGCGGCCAGCAGACAGCCGTGTTCCCAACCGAGTAGAGCCCCGCAAAAACGGGCCGCCGCCTCCTGCCAGCAAACGGCCGCCAACGCCGCGTCCAAGGCCAAGGCATTCGGGAAACGCCACCAGCAGAACCACCTTTCCTTCCTGACATTCTCTTTCCCGAACGCTCCAAACCTCGTTCTTAAGTTTGCCATTTCCCGCAAAACTCCAGTAGGGTAAGCAGATTCTTTAACCTGCCAACATTTTTGCCAGATGAACATCAAAGCCTACTTGAAGCCGCACTGCGGATGGAGCATGGGAGTCCGTGCCATCATGGACAAGTACTCCCTCGAATACGCAGACCTCGACATCGTCAATAACCCCGAAGTCTACGCCGAAATGGTGGAGAAGTCGGGACAACCGCTTTCTCCCTGCGTTGAAGTCGATGGCGTCATGCTCGCCGACGTCAGCGGCGAGGAAGTTGAGAATTACATGCTCGGCAACAACCTCGTGCAACCCAACGAAAAGGAGGCTGAAGCTCCCACCAACGCTCCTTGTTCCGACGAGGAACACGCTGCCCAAGCCGCCGCCGCGCGAGGTGATGGTCAGCCCATCCGGTTCTTCTGAAAAATTCGGGCCAGCCAAGCCCGTGCTTCCGCAAAAGGCCGACGAGCGGCCTCGCAAGGCGTCTCAAATATAGGGTTGAGCTTTTGCGGGTGGCGTTCATGCTTCAGACCTGTTCCCACAACTTCTTGCCGTCATGACATATGTAGTCACTGAAAAATGCGTGGACTGTGTGTTCACCAGTTGCGTCGCGGTTTGCCCCGTGGACTCTTTTCACGAATTGCCCGACCGTCTCTACATCAACCCTGAGACCTGTATCGACTGCAACGCCTGCATGGACGAGTGCCCTGTGGAAGCCATCTTCCCGGACATGGACGTGCCCGAAGAGTTGCAGGAGTGGATCGAGCTTAACGAGCAAGCGGAAGAGTACCCGCAAATCATCGGCCAGAAGGACGCTCTCAAGGGGCCGAAGTGCGTGGATCCGAGTGCGGACCAATAATTACGCGTCGCTCAGGACGAAGCCTCGGGAAAACGGGTGCCCGGCCCTCCCAGCTTTCATTTAGGTTCCAAGTCGTAGCCGTCCGGGCGGTCCTTAACCTGCCAGCCCGTACTTGTGATTTCCTCGCGCAAGGCGTCGGCCGTTCCCCAGTCCTTGGCCTGCTTCGCGACTAAGCGGCGTTCCGCCAACTCCAACACCTCCTCGGGAACTTCCGTAGCCTCCGGTTTTTCAGGCAACCGGATGCCCAACACATTCAAGACGAACCAGAAGGCGTTTCGGGTCGCCGCTCTTTCGACATCATCCAGCTTGTCCGGCCACAACTCCTTCAAAGCCGAGAAGAGGGCACCAAGCGCCTTGGGCACGTTCAAGTCGTCCAGCAAAGCTTCCCAAGCGGGAGCAAATGGCCCGAGGGCGCACCCACCCAAGCCGAGTGATTCCTCGTAACTAGGGGGTTCGCCGCCACCCAAAGCCTCGTGGGTCTTGGCCAGTTTTCCCAAGGCGGAGTCCGCAGCATCGAGGGAGGCAAAGGTGAAGTTCAAAGACTGCCTGTAGTGGCCGGATAGCAAGACGTAACGGACGAGTTCGGCCCCGTAGCCTTTTGCCGCCAAGTCGGCCAAGGTGTGGAAGTTGCCCAGGCTCTTGCTCATCTTTCCGCCATCCACGAGGAGGTGGGAGACATGAAACCAATGGCGAGCGAAGGTCTTGCCCGTAGCGCACTCGCTCTGAGCGATTTCGTTCTCGTGGTGCGGGAAGACGAGGTCCTCACCGCCAGAGTGCAGGTCGAAGGAATCGCCGAGGTACTCACGGCACATGGCACTGCATTCCAAGTGCCAACCAGGGCGGCCTTCGCCCCACGGGCTGGGCCAGAAATTGTCGCCGTCATCTGGGCGGCGGGCCTTCCAGAGGGCAAAGTCCCCAACGGTCTCCTTGGAATACTCGTCGTCCGTCGTGGTCCGTCCGCCCGCGCCCCGGGCCAGTTCCCGTTCCTTCAAACGTGAAAGGCGTCCGTACTCGGGAAAGGAGGAGATCCGGAAATACGCGGAGCCATCCTCCCCCACATAAGCGTGTCCCTTCTCAATCAAGCTCTCGATCAATTCCACTTGCTGCTCCACAT
>CAXGVD010000499.1:0-2282 GCA_964012695.1 uncultured Opitutia bacterium | reverse complement strand
CTCCCTCGCCGACCTCCACCTCGCCGGCGGTTCCGCCGAAGCCTCCCAACTCCTTACCCTAAAAGCCGCAAAGGAACTTTACGTTGACGGCCTCGCCCTCGGCCAAAACCTTCCCAAAATCGTCATGGAGGCCACCACTATTCGTCTCTCCAATATCAACTTCCCCGCCAACGCCGCCGTAAACCTCAACTCCCTTAAAGGCCCCCTCGACGGACGCTACCCCAACTTCGGCCTCAACACCTCCGCCGCAGACCAATATGGGCGTGTAAACTTCCTCAGCAACGTAAAGGCGGGCGGCAACCTCATCGGCGACCGCGCAGCTTTCGACCAATTCGGAAAAAACATTGTAATTGGCAAGATGGTCACCCCATGATTCCCTCTACCTGATCGACTTCATGAAAACCACGCCTTCTTCACGACTCGTCCCGCAGCGCCTCTCATTTAAGGCGATCGCCCTCCTCGCGCTAGCAGCCAGCCGCCTCCTTGGGCAAGGCATTCCCAACCCTCCCCCCGAACCCTCCCGCCCCGGCTTCGATGGCTTTCACTCCAACCTCGGCATACAGGAAATAATCGAAGTCGGCGCCCCCTTGCGCACCGTCGCACCTCCTCACACCGCCTCACCTAGGAGTGAAAACCTCGCCCCCCCCGCTCCCTCCGTCCACCCGCGCCCCGCTGCCGGGCCTCCTCGTGCCCGGAGCGACAAACCACTCCTCAACGCCTCCCTCTCCGCCGGATCCCGCCTCTACTACACCAGCAACGTCATGCGCACCTCCCCAAACTCTACTGGCGGCTCCGGCGTGTATGAGTTCAATGTTGGCGCAAGCGTGGGCACCCGTGCCCTTACCGCGGGCGATTACGTCACCTTCCTCCCTCGCATCGAAATCATGAACCAGTGGGCCAAATACGGAGACGGCCTCGCAAGCGACCTACTCGACTACCGCTTCAGCATGATCAAGGGCTCCCTCGCCATTGGCCTTCCCGAAGACTGGAGCCTCGGTCTCGGCTTCGAGTACGACTACCTCGCTTCCCTCGCCTCCGGAGACCGAATGTTCGACGCCACCGCCCCCTCCTTCTCCATCCAAAAAGTCGTCCCATTCTCGGAAACTTCCTTCCTCATGATCGACTCCATGCTAAAGTACTCCCACACCGACCGAGCGCTCCCCTTCGTAGCCGAAGGCATATTCGCCGACGACGGCGACAACCTCCAAACCACCCTCAACGCCACCTACGTCCAGGCATTCGGGCCGGACGGACAAATCCTCTTCATGCCCTCAGCCGGCTTCACCCGCACCTCATACCGCAAAAACGAGCAGATGGGACGCGTCGATTACCTCTTCACCCTCGGTGCCTCCGGCATTTACCAATTCAACCAATGGCTCGGCCTACAAACCTTCCTCAACTACTCCCGCATGTTCGCCAACGAAAAAGGAGAAGACCTACTCAAGGACTCCTCCAGCTTCAAAGCCTGGGACTTCGGAGTTGCTCTAACTGGAAACTATCGCTTTTGATGCAAAGGCAATCGGCATGAAACGGATGAACGGCAAGCACAACGAGAAGGGTGGGGCACCTCTCCCTACCGCCGCCTTCCCCGCTAAAGCAATCCTCTCCGCAGCCCTCGCACTCGTTTGCGCACACTCCGCCCAATCCCGCAACCTATTCCTCGTCTCAGCCGTGGACGGCGAAGGAGCCCTCATCCAAGCCTCAGACGGCGTCCAACCCGTCAAACGCTCCCTCTTCCTGCCCCGAGGCGAACGCATCTCCATCCGCCCAAGAGGGGGCATCGAAACCCTCGCCTCAGGTCGCACCCTTCGCTTCGGGTCAGGCACCTCTTTCATCCTCAAGGACGACTCCCTCCTCCTCGAACAAGGCTCATTCCTCTACCGCGCTGGGAAACCCGGCAAAACCCTCGTCGTCGAAGCCCCCGAAACCGCCATCTCAATTAAAGGTGCCGGTTCCCTAATGGCCGAGGTCGAACCCAACGGCGGCTTCAAACTCGTCGGCCTCCTCGGCAGGGTCCGAGTCACCGCCCTTCAAGCCGAAAGACATGCCGAACTCCTTCCCGGCGAACTCCTATTCGCCAAACCCGGCAAACGCGGCTTCGCCGACAAAGTCCACATCAACCTCTCCAAACTTCTCGAAACCTCCTACCTCGTCGACGGCTTCCGCAACCTCTCCTCCTTCCGAAAGTCTCTAGACACCATGGCCAAGGCCCAGCAAGAATCCATCGCAGCACGGATACAAGCGGAAGTGGGACGAGCCAAAGACCCCGACACCTTCGAGAT
>CAXGVD010000498.1:0-2286 GCA_964012695.1 uncultured Opitutia bacterium | reverse complement strand
CGTACCAGTCGGTGTAGCGCCAGACGTCCATCCAGTGCCGGGCCCACCGTTCACCATGCTGGGGACTGCCGAGAAGTTCGTCCACGATGGACTCCCACGATCGGGTGTCATCCAGTTGCTCGCGTGTGGGCGGCAAACCGATCAGGTCGAGGTAGAGACGGCGGATGAGAATGGTGCGTTCCGCCGGTGATTGCGTCTTTAACCCCAGCGTTGCCCGCCTTTTTTCAAGCAGGGCATCTATAGGGTTGCCTGTATTGCCCGGCAAAGGCACGCGGTTCGGTTTCCGAAAGGCCCAGTGCTCCCTCGGGGCCTTTGGGAGGGGTTCGTTGGCCGGGGCCTTTGCCCCGTCGTCAATCCAGCGGCGCAGGAGGGCGATTTCATCGGACTTCAAGGGTGCTCCATCCTCGGGAGGCGGCATGCGGTCTTCGCTCCTGTCCTCGACCCGTTCGATGAGGAGACTTTCCGCCGCTTTCCCGGGAATGATGACTTCGCCCTTCAGCATGAGTTCGCGCGTATCCAGTCGCAACTTGGCCTTCTGCTTGAGAGCACCGTGACAGGAATAGCACTTCGCCGCGAGGAGCGCCTTTACCTCCGCATAGTCCGGATGATCGGACGTTCCCTTTGCTGCGCGGGCAGCGGAGCAAGCCGCCCCAAGGCCTAGGGTGGCAAAAAAAAGGAACGGACGTAATGGCAACATAAAGGTCTTCTTTATACAGTTTTATGACATGCTGACCGAATCTGCCCAAGATTTTTCCTATTTATCTTCGTTTCATTTCACAATGACCATGGCCGGGCGGCTTGCGGTCCGGGAGCCGTCCGCCTTAACGCCGACGGCAAAGAGGACGCGCAGCCCGGGCTGTAGTTTCCGAGGAGGGAGGGCCCAAGGTGGCCCTTTGGTTTCCCCGAGTACCTTGTTTCCATCGTGAAACAGAACCTTTTCGTAGCCTTCCTTGACACTTGCCGACATTATATGCTCCTCCTTGGCTGAGAGGTAACCGCCGTAGCCGAGACCGCAGGCTCCTTTGCCTCCCCATTTTCCGTCGATTTTAGAGTAGGGATGCCTAGGCCCGGTTATTTTCAGATCCATGCAAGAGGAGTGATAGGCCCGCCAGGACCAGGCAGCGTACCCGTCGGGGAACCATACGGGATACTTGGCCTCATCGAGGTTCCCCTCCTTCGCGGGGGCAATTGGATTCCATGAGCCGATGGGGTCGAAGTCGCCGACCCAACCGTTCTTTCGCAAAGCTGGCTTGAGCTTCACCGGTTGTCCGGGAGCAGGCATCTTGTCGGGCATGCGGGCCTGGATGCAGCGGTCGAGATAGAACATGAAGAAGTTGAACTTCGAGTAGATGCCGTGGCCGTGCCCATAGGTGGTGGCCCGGCAACTTAAGTCGGCGGGCGGGTTGGGGTCTTTTTTGTAGGTGCGCGTTCCGCTCCTGAGGTCAGCCTTGAAAGCTTCCCAAGCGAAGGGGAAGGGGACCTTCTTCGTCATCTCCGGGTATTGCCTGAGTCGGTTGGGAAAGGAATCACTCCAGGCAAGGACCCGTTCGGGTGCCCGTTCGAACAGGTCGGCGCAGAGCCTCGAGCCGTTTTGACCAAGCCAACCAACGAGGGGAACCTTGGACAGTTCGAGCCGGTTCAGCTCCTTGCCCGCGTGATCGAGGTAACGCAGGAGAAGTCCCATGTCCTGTGAGGCATGGCCGATCTTGTAGCGCCCGTTGCGCTTGTCGTTGACCCCGAGGTCGTACTCGAAGGGCCAGGGCACGGTGACGAGGGCAAAGTTCCAGAGATCGGCCAACTCGCGGGGGTCGCCGCTGTGGAAGACAAAGCAGGCGAACACGCCCCGTACGGGTTTGTCGTCATCGGGCAAGTAGAGATGGATACGGTCCTTGATCTCGCGGACCTCGCTCCAAGTCGGCTTGTCGTCAAGCATGGACAAGGGAAGCCAACCGGGAGGGAATTTCTCGGCCGCCACCGCTTGCGTGGCGCAGGCGAAGAAAAGGAGAGTTACAAGCAGTTTGGCTTTCATTGCTGTTTCTGGACTTTCTATATTCATCACCTAGAGGCAAATAAACAATAGGTATTGCATGCAACTTAGTATTTGTAGACCAGGTGAGTTGTCTTGATTCCTGATGGTCTGCGCTTGCGGAAGGAGATCGAAGGATTCAAGGTTGAAAGATGGGTATTCCTATTCATTGCCTACCTTTTGTCATACTTGCTCTGTCCTTGGACTTCCTGAAGGTCCATGCCGAGGAAAACGCTGATTGGCCTGTGTATCTCGGTGGG
>CAXGVD010000497.1:0-2287 GCA_964012695.1 uncultured Opitutia bacterium | reverse complement strand
ACGAACTTCTTCACCCTCCACTAAAGCAAACGTCATGGACTCAGCCGCCTACCAAGCTCCGCTTCTCGGCAACTACGCCGCACCGACCTTAGCCTTCGAACGCGGCCAAGGCACTCGCATCACGGACGTAGAGGGCCGCGACTACCTCGATTTCTCCTCTGGCATCGCGGTGACTTGCCTCGGGCACTCCCACCCCAAATGGATCGCCCGCGTCCGAGAGCAAACCGCCAAGCTCGTCCACTGCAGCAACCTATTCGCAATACCCGAACAAGCGCGACTGGCCGAGCGCCTCATCGGGAAGACGGGGCCGGGGCGCATGTTCTTCTGCAACAGCGGGACGGAAGCCAATGAGGCCCTCGTCAAACTGGCCCGGCTTCACGGTCGCCGCAAGGCCGACGGCGAAGAGGGGCGCATCGTGAAAATCGTCTCCGCCGAGGGCGTCTTCCACGGACGCACCTACGGCGCCATGTCCGCGACCCACGGTGAGAAAATCCGCAACGGCTTCGCCCCCCTCTGTCCGGGTTTCACCTTCGCCAAGTTCAACGACCTCAACTCCTTCGCCGCAGCCATCGACGACGAAACCGCCGCCGTCCTCATCGAACCCATTCAGGGCGAGAACGGCATCCGAGAAACGAGCGACGATTTTCTCCGAGGGCTTCGGGAACTCTGTGACGAGCGTGACGTCCTGCTCATGCTCGACGAAGTCCAGGCGGGCATGGGCCGAACGGGCACCTTCTTCGCCTACGAACGCTCCGGCATTTGGCCCGACGCCATCGCCCTAGCCAAGGGACTTGGCGGAGGCTTCCCCATCGGGGCAACGTGGACACGGGAGGCCCATGCCTCCTTGTTTACTCCCGGCTCCCACGGGTCGACCTTCGGAGGCAACCCTCTCGCCTGTGCGGCGGCTCACGCCGTGCTGGATGTCATCGAAGATGAAGGCCTCGTAGCCTCCACCGCCGCCCGAGGGGCCGCCTTGAAGGTCCGCTTGGAAAAGCTCGTCGAGAAACACCACCGACACCTTCGTGAAGCGCGGGGGCGCGGCTTTCTCCTCGCCCTCGTCACCCACGAAACCTTCCCCGCTGCAGAGCTCGTGAAGGTCCTGCTCGAAGACGGCCTCGTCACCGTTCCAGCCGGAGGAAACGCCGTGCGCCTACTCCCCCCACTTAACATCAAGGACGAGGAAATCGACGAAGCCCTTGACCTCCTTGACGCCACCTTATCCAAGCTCCCGTAAACCAACCCACCCTTCCCCTTTCTCGTTCACATCTTCACATTCCCTTTCGATCGATGAAACACTTTCTCAAGGAGACTGACTTCGATACGGACGAAATCCGTTCTATTTTCTCCCGGGCCTTCGAATATAAGCAAAACCGCGGGCGCCCCCTCTCTCCCGCTCCCCTCTCTGGACAAACCTGGGGCCTCCTCTTCTACAAAAACAGTACCCGCACCCGCGTCTCCTTCGAAGTAGGCCTAAACGAACTCGGCGCCCACCCCCTCATCCTCGACCAACGTGGTTCCCAAATCGGACGTGGAGAAAGCATCGCCGACACCGCCCGCGTCCTCTCCCGCTACCTGAACGGAATCATCATCCGGACCTACGGGCAGGAAATCATCGAGGAGTTTGCCAAGTGGGGAGACGCTCCCGTCGTCAACGCCCTCACCGACTTCCTCCACCCCTGCCAAATCTACGCCGACTGCTTCACCCTCTGCGAAAAGCTGGGCCAGTCACAGGACCCCTTCTCAGCCCTCGAGGGCAAGAAGCTCGTTTTCCTTGGAGACACCGCCTGTAACATGGCCAACTCCTGGTTGCTCGCGGGCGCCCTATTCGGCATGAATGTCGCCCTCGTCGGCCCTGCAAGCTACGCCCCCGGCCAACCCATCAAGGACCTGCTTGAAGCAGAGGGTCTGCCAGCCAACCATTTCTTCACCACCGATCCAGCCGAAGCCGTCGCGGAGGCCGACGTCGTTTACACCGACGTCTGGGTCAGCATGGGAGACGAGGACGAGGAAGCCTCCCGCCTCTCCGACATGCGCCCCTACTCCGTCACCAAAGAGCTCCTCGACCGGGCTAAACCAGACGCCCTCTTCATGCACTGCATGCCCGCCCACCCCGGACAGGAAGTCTCCCAAGAAGTCCTCGACGACACCCGCTCCATCCTCTTCGACCAAGCCGAAAACCGCCTCCACGTCCAGAAAGCCATCCTCGCCCAACTCGCCCAAGCCAACGGCTGAACCAGGCGAATCGCATCGCCGCAAGACGTCAACTTTCAAGCTGACGAAAAGGAGA
>CAXGVD010000496.1:0-2292 GCA_964012695.1 uncultured Opitutia bacterium | reverse complement strand
GACTTCACGGGGGTGCCGTTGCTGGTCAATCTGGCCGCCATGCGCGATGCGGTGGCGAAGGTGGGTGGAGAGCCCGCCTTGATTGAGCCTTTGGTTCCAGTCGATTTGGTAGTGGACCACTCCGTCCAAGTGGATAAGGCTGGCACATCGGACGCATTCCGTGAGAACATGCGGCTGGAGTTCGAGCGAAATCGGGAGCGTTACGAGTTCTTGAAGTGGGGACGGCAGGCCTTCGATACCTTCAGCGTTGTGCCCCCGGCCATCGGTATCGTGCACCAAGTGAACTTGGAGTATTTAGCCAAGGTGGTGTTCGAGAAGGAGTTGGATGGGGCGAACTTGCTGTATCCCGACAGCCTCGTCGGCACGGATTCCCACACGACGATGATCAACGGTCTTGGTGTTGTGGGCTGGGGCGTGGGCGGCATCGAGGCGGAAGCGGGCATGTTAGGCCAGCCCGTTTACTTCAAGACGCCCGAGGTCATCGGCGTTAACTTGGTGGGTTCGCTCCGCGAGGGCGTGACCGCCACCGACCTCACCCTCCGCATCACTGAAATGTTGCGGGCGGAGCAAGTGGTGGGCAAGTTTGTCGAGTTTTACGGCGAAGGGGCGGCGGCCTTGTCCTTGGCGGACCGGGCGACCATCGCCAACATGGCGCCCGAGTATGGGGCCACTATGGGTTTCTTCCCCATCGATGAAGCGACTTTGGAGTACCTTCGGGGCACGGGGCGTTCGGAGGGTTCCGTCTCTCAGGTTAAGGCCTATTTGGAGGCCCAAGGGCTCTTCGGCATGCCGAGGTCTGGTGACCTCGACTACACCAAGAACCTCGAACTGAACCTCGACTCGATTGCTCCCGCCGTAGCTGGTCCCAAACGTCCGCAGGACAGGATTGCGGTGAGCACCCTCAAGTCGGACTTCGCCGCCCTTTTGGACAAGGCCGTCAGGGACGGCGGCTTCGGCGTGCCCGCCGAGCGTCAGGACGACGTGTCCCATGTAGGAACGAACGGGACGAGCGAAGAACTTGGGCACGGTTCCGTGCTCATCGCGGCCATTACCAGTTGCACCAACACTAGCAATCCCAGCGTCATGGTGGCCGCCGGCTTGCTGGCCAAGAAGGCGGTGGAGCGCGGGCTGACAACCAATCCTTCGGTGAAGACGAGCTTGGCTCCTGGCTCCCGAGTGGTGACGGACTACTTGGAGGAAACGGGTCTTCAGCCCTACCTCGACCAACTTGGCTTCCAGTTGGTGGGTTACGGCTGCACTACCTGTATCGGGAATAGCGGACCGCTTGACCCGGAAATCGAAGGTGCGATCAAGGAAGGAAACTTGGTGGCGGCCAGCGTACTTTCCGGGAACCGCAACTTCGAGGCCCGCGTGCATGGTTCGATCAAGGCCAACTTCCTCATGTCCCCACCCCTCGTGGTCGCCTACGCCCTCGCGGGCACCGTAGATGTCAATTTG
The DNA here is from genome assembly GCA_964012695.1 of uncultured Opitutia bacterium. GTDB lineage: Bacteria > Verrucomicrobiota > Verrucomicrobiia > Opitutales > Seribacteraceae > CAXGVD01. The sequence goes on along the minus strand of CAXGVD010000496.1, from coordinate 834 downwards.
GACGAGGACCCTCTTGGAATGGATGCCGATGGCAACCCAGTCTTCCTTCGGGACGTGTGGCCCAGTCACGAGGAAGTGGCGGCCTGCGTGAATGCCGGCTTGAAGCCCGAGATGTTCAAGGAGAAGTATGGTTCCCTCGACGACGCGAACCCCGAGTGGAATGCGATTCAGGCGCCCACCGGAGACTTGTATGCTTGGGACGAGAACAGTACCTACGTCCAGCACCCGCCCTTCTTCGACAATTTCTCCACCGACCCCGCGCCCATCGCTCCTTTGAGCGGGTTGCGCCCGCTCGCCCTTCTGGGCGACTCCGTAACCACGGATCACGTTTCGCCCGCAGGCGCCATACCCGCAGATGGACCTGCGGGCCGGCACCTCCAGGAAAAGGGCGTGCAGCCTAAAGACTTTAACTCCTTCGGTTCGCGCCGAGGCAACGATCGCATCATGACCCGAGGGACCTTTGCCAACGTACGCATTAAGAACCGCATGGCCGACGGCAAGGAGGGCGGCTACACCAAATTCATGCCCGACGGCGAAATCGTGCCCATTTACGATGCATGCAGCAAGTACGCAGAGCGAGGGGAGAATCTTATCGTGTTCGGCGGCATCGACTACGGCATGGGCAGTTCGCGGGATTGGGCGGCAAAAGGCACGGCTCTGCTCGGGGTCAAGGCCGTGGTAGCCAAGAGCTTCGAGAGGATTCATCGCAGCAATCTGATTGGGATGGGCGTGCTGCCCCTCGAATTCACTGGCGGCGAATGCGCCGAGTCCCTCGGCTTCGACGGTACGGAAACCTTCTCCCTGCCCGGTCTGGGCGACGACCTCGCCCCCGGA
>CAXGVD010000495.1:0-2303 GCA_964012695.1 uncultured Opitutia bacterium | reverse complement strand
CGAGGCCATCGCCTTCTGTTTTGACCACCGGGGCCGCCTCTGGACCCTCGAAAACCACGACTACCAGACCCGCCGCTCCCATACTACCGACCATAAGAACCGCATCCAGATATTTGAGGACACCGATGGCGACGGCGTTTTCGATAAGAAGAAGCTCTTCATAGACAAGCTGACCTTCGCCTCCGGCATCGCGGTGGGCATGGGCGGAGTCTACGTCGGCATGCCGCCCGAACTTATTTTTATCCCCGATGCCGACGGTGACGATAAGCCTGACGGCGAGCACAAGGTACTGCTTGACGGTTGGGGCATTCACGACCGGCATGAGACCCTCAACAGCTTCATCTGGGGTCCGGATGGCTGGATGTACGGCTGCCATGGCGTCTTTACCCGATCCAACGTGGGCAAGCCCGGAAGCCCCAACGACGAGCGCCAATTCATCGACGGCGGCATCTGGCGCTTCCATCCCGTCCGCGAGGAGTTCGAAGTATTTGCCGAGGGCCTCTCCAACCCTTGGGGCTTTGATTTCAACGATCTAGGCCAGGGGTTCGCTACCTGCTGCGTCATCCCGCACCTCTTCCACATCGTCCAAGGAGGCATCTACCACAAGCAGAGCCGCCAGAACGTGAACAAGTTCGTCTACGACAATATCAAAACTATTCGAGATCATACTCACAAGTCTGCTCACGGTGGAGCTCGCTTTTATTTAGCAGACGCTTTCCCCAAAAAATATCGAGACCAGCTATTTATGTGCAATATTCACGAGCATGCGGTTTTGATTGATTATATGGTACCCAAGGGATCTAGTTTCATCGGCAAGCACGGAGAGGACTTCATCAAGACCAACGACCTCGCCTGGGTCGGCTTCAGCGTGGAGGTCGGCCCTGAGGGTGCCGTCTATATTCTCGATTGGCACGACCAGAACATTTGCGGAAACGTGGTCAAGTTCCGCGACTCTGGCCGCGTGTACCGGATCATGCCCAAGGGTGCCAAGACCCCTAAGACTCCCGACCTGCGAACCATGAGCGACGGCGAACTCGTCGCCCTGCAGGCCCATTCCAACGACTGGTACGTGCGCCATGCCCGTGTTATTCTCCAGCACAGGGCGGTCAGTGGAAAGCTTGATGCACCCAAGGTTCATGCCGCTCTGGAAAAGATGCTTGCCTCTGCCAAGACCCAAGGCAAACGCTTGCGGGCCTTGTGGGCCTTGCATGTCACGGGCGGTCTCACCGCCAATGAAGGTACCCGTTTGGTTGAACTGCTCGGCCATTCCGACGAGTATGTCCGGGCTTGGTCCGTGCAACTTCTTTGCGAAGAGCGGAAGCCGTCCGACAAGGCCCTTGCCAAGTTCCTCGCGATGGCCGAGTTGGACAAGTCTCCCGTGGTCCGTCTCTACCTCGCCGCCGCCCTCCAGCGTCTCCCCTTCGAGAAACGCTGGGAGGTTCTCGCCGCCCTCGCCGCCCACGAGGAGGATGTGGACGACCACAACATCCCCCGCATGCTCTGGATTGCTCTCGAGCCCATGGTGCCGGAGTTTCAGCAAGAGTCCATCGCCCTCGCCGTCGGCTCCAAGATGCCCAAGCTCCAGGAGTTCGTGCCGCGTCGCATCCTCGCTACCAAGGGAGCCTCCTCCCGCCCGAACACCAGGGAGATCTGGCAGCGCGACATGCGCCGGGTGGCCCCCGACTTCGAGGTGAGCGACGTCGGCGAAGGCGGTGTGCGCCTGCACACCAGCTTCCGCAACCGTCAGGCCGTGCAGACCCATCCGCTCCGCCGCGGCGTGCCCTCCGTCCTTACGCGTCGGCTCGAAGTTCCCAAGGACCGCGAGACCGTTCTCGCCGCCACCGTCAGTCACCATCCTCACGGCGACTGGCTCTTGCGCGTGCGCGTCGATGGAAAAGTCATTTCCGAGCAGGCGGTCTCTTCGCGGACCACCACCGACGAATGGCTTACCCACACCGTCGATCTCTCCAAGTATGCGGGCAAGAAGGTCAAGCTGCAACTGGAGAACCACCCCTCGGGCTGGAGTAACGAATGGGCCTACTGGCATTCGGTTAAGCTGAAAAGTGGCGATTTGCTTGGTAAGTCCAACTGAAGACGAAGACCTAGTCGCTTATTAAGACCTTCGGGACCCATCTCCCCACTTTGCATTCAGCCAGCATAAATGTTACCTCGATTCATAAGCCTTGCTGGAGCATTCACAATGCTTTGGACTCAGCCCGTTGCTGTTTGCGCCCAACCAAATGTCATAGTTGTGATGACAGACGATCAAGGCTACCCAGAATTGTCGGCACACGGAAACCCAA
>CAXGVD010000494.1:0-2305 GCA_964012695.1 uncultured Opitutia bacterium | reverse complement strand
CGACTACTATCTCGCGCATGTCCACCGACCTAGCGCAGAACGCCTAGCAAAGGAAAAGGCTGACATCGCCAAGCTGAAGGCGCGGGAGGAAGCTCTGGCCAAGAAGGGCGGCGAACGCTCCATGCTTGTGTCCGAAACCGTCAACCCCCGCACTGTAAAAATGCTACCTCGCGGCAACTGGCTGGACAAGTCGGGCGAAGTCGTCCGGCCCGCCGTCCCTGCCTTTCTTGGCAAACTCGACATCGGTGATAAGCGGGCCACCCGCATGGACCTCGCCAAGTGGGTCGTGGCCAAGGACAACCCGCTCACTGCCCGAGCATTCGTAAACCGAACTTGGAAACTCTTCTTCGGATACGGGCTATCCCGTCGACTCGACGACCTCGGCGGTCAAGGCGAACCGCCCACCCACCCTGAACTTCTCGACCACCTCGCCGCCGACTTCCGCGATAACGGCTGGGACATTAAGCGTCTCGTCAAGCTCCTCGTCACATCCGGGGCCTATCGACAAAGCTCCGTCGCCTCCAACGCCCTCGCTGAACAAGACCCAGCCAACCGGATTTTCGCCCGCCAGTCCCGCTTCCGACTGGAGGCCGAATTCGTCCGCGACTCCGCCCTCTCCATCAGCAATCTGCTTGCCCCCACCCTCGGCGGCAAGAGCGTGAAGCCCTACCAACCCGCCGGCTACTGGCGCCACCTCAACTTTCCTGCCCGCAAGTGGCAAGCCTCTCAGGGAGAGGACCTCCATCGGCGTAGCCTCTCCACCTTCGTATGCCGCAGTTTTCCCCACCCCGCCATGGTCGCCTTCGACGCTCCCAGCCGAGAAGAGTGCGTGGCCGAGCGCCCCCGCTCCAACATACCACAGCAAGCCCTCGTCCTCCTCAACGACCCCTCTTTCGTGGAAGCCGCCCGCGTCCTCGCCGCCCGCATCCTGAGCGAAGCCAAAGGCAGCGACGACAAACGGCTCCGCCACGCCTTTCGCCTAGCCCTCACCCGCAGCCCCTCGCCGAAGGAGAAGGAAATCCTCACCGGCCTCCTAGAGGCCCAACGTAAACGCTACGAAAAAAGTCCCGAAGACGCAAAAAAGCTCCTCGCCACGGGAGCCACCACCGCCGACACCGACCTCCCCGCCCACGAACTCGCCGCCTGGACCACCCTCTCCCGGGCCCTCCTCAACCTCTACGAAACCACCGCTCGGTATTGACCACCTTCCGACTCGTCCTCGTAATTCGCGCTGGAGATGACCATCCACACACACACGCCCGAATCGAGTTCGAAGGAACAAGGCTATGCCCATCTGCCTCACGCCTAACTCGCCTCCCAGCCTATTCGTCGCCATGAACCTTCAATCACGTCGCTCCTTCCTCAACCAAGCCAGCGTAGGCATCGGTTCCGCCGCCCTCTCCTCCCTACTTGCGCGCCAACAAGCCGCGGCAGCCTCAGGCGTCTGGCCCGCCCACCTTCCCGCCTCCGCCCGTATCACGCCCAAGGCCAAGCGGATCATATTCCTCTGTATGGCGGGCGGCCCCTCACACCTAGAGACCCTGGACTACAAGCCCAAGCTCGCGGAAATGAACGGTAAAGACATGCCCAAGTCCATCACCGAGGGCCAGCCCATAGCTCAGCTCCAAGGCAAGCGCAACGCCCTCAAGTGCCTCGGGCCCCAGCATGCCTTCGAGAAGTACGGGGAATCCGGACAAAGCATCTGTAACCAGTTCCCAAAAATCGGCTCCGTCGCGGACGACCTCTGCATCATCCGCTCCATGACCACCGAGCAAATCAACCACGACCCCGCCCACACCTACATGAACACGGGCACCCAAATCTCCGGCCGCCCCAGCATGGGCTCGTGGGTGCTCTACGGACTCGGCGCGGACACCGAGAACCTCCCGGGATTCGTGGTCCTGACCTCCGTAGGCGGCGGGCAGAACCAGCCAATCGCCTCCCGCCAGTGGCATAGCGGCTTTCTGCCCAGCAAGTACCAAGGCGTCCATTTCCACTCCAAAGGGGACCCCGTACTCTATCTAGGCAACCCTGCTGGCGTCAGCACGAAGGACCAGCGCTCCCTCATCGATTCAGTCAACCAACTAAACAACCTCAAGAACGCCTCCGTCAAGGACCCCGAAATTACCACCAAAATCAGCCAGTACGAAATGGCCTTCCGGATGCAAACTAGCGTACCGGACCTGATGGACGTCTCCAAGGAGCCCCAACACGTCCTCGACCTCTACGGAGCCAAACCGGGCGATGGTTCCTTCGCCTCCAACTGCCTCCTCGCCCGCCGGCTCGCCGAACGCGGCGTCCGCTT
>CAXGVD010000493.1:0-2309 GCA_964012695.1 uncultured Opitutia bacterium | reverse complement strand
GCTTGTCCCGGTGGTGGCGCCCGCATTATGAGTCGTTCTTTATGAGTTTTTTGGAAAGCCCCGCATTTTTCCCGGATTGCGAATCGATTCCAGCCCATTTTTGAACCTCCGCGTCCGTATCGGGGCGGCGGACTCGCCAAGCAGCTTGCTGGCACTTCGTACTCGGCAAGTCCCTGTTCTTGCTCAAGTCTAAGAGCCATCGAAGCTTCCGACGCCTTTTCCCGCCCCGGTCGCATCACCGCCACCGGCATGGTAGTCGCCACCATGGTGGGGACCGGCGTCTTCGTCTCGCTTGGCTACCAAGCGGCGAGCCTGCCCTCCACCTTCGCCATTCTAATGCTGTGGGTTCTCGGCGGCGTCCACGCCTTGTGTGGTGCACTCTGCTACGCCGAACTGGCCGCCCGCATCCCGCGCTCCGGAGGCGAGTACGTTTTTCTCTCCCGAGCCTTTCACCCCATCCTCGGGTTTCTGGCCGGTTGGGTCTCCGTGGTGGTTGGCTTCGCCGCGCCCGTGGCCGTGGCCGCCCTTGCCTTCGGGGCCTACCTGAAGGCCTTCCTGCCCGGCTTGGCGCCCGCCTCCGCCGGCTCCGCCTTGGTTCTCCTCTGCGCGGGCATCCATTTGGGGCGGGGGCTCCTCGGGAAACATTTCCAGAACCTCTTCACGGGAATGAAGGTGGCCCTCATCGTCTTCTTCTGCCTGGCCTTGCTCGTCCTCAATCACCACCCGCAACCCGTCCACATCCTGCCCGGGCCGAGCGATTGGTCGGTACTTTTCGGCATGGATTTCGCCGTCGCCTTCGTTTTCGTCACCTATTCCTACTCCGGCTGGAACGCCGCCGCCTACGTTTCCGGAGAACTTCGTCACGATCCAGCCTCCGTACCCATCGCCTTGCTCGCCGGAACCGGCCTCGTCCTCCTCCTTTACCTCGCCCTGAACTTTGCCTTCCTCCGCTCCATTCCCTTCGCCGAACTCGCGGCCCTGCCCGACAAGGAAAGGTTCGCCACTTTGGCGGCGGAAAACGTCTTTTCCGATCATGGCGAACGCCTCGCCCACCTCCTCGTCCTTCTCGGTCTCGTCTCTTCCGTCGGAGCGCTTACCTATGTCGGCCCCCGCATCTCGCAAACCATCGGCGAGGATTTCCCCGCCCTATCCCTCCTCGCTCACAAAAACCGCCACGGCGCTCCCGTTCACGCCCTCCTCGTTCAGCTTGTCCTGTCTCTCGTCTTTCTCTTCCTCGCTGACCTCCGCTCCCTTCTCGTTTACGCCGAGTTCATCCTCTTGCTCTTTTCCTTCCTTACCGTCTCCGCCCTCTTTTTCCTACGTCGCAGGGAGCCCGCCCGACAAGGATTCCGCGTCCCCCTCTTCCCCCTACCGGCCATACTCTTCCTCCTCATGAACCTCTGGGTGATGGTCTCCATATTCGACCGTCACCCCGTCGAGACCACCGTCGGTCTCCTCACCATTATAGCCGGCTTTCTCCTTCTTCCCCTAACCCTGCTCCGCAAGCGCAATGCTCTCTGAGTTGCCCAGTCCGCCGAAATTCCTTGTTCCGTACGCCCGCTTGCGTATCCTGCAAAAGCTTGCAAGAGCGAGAGCGGGAGTAGCTCAGCTGGATAGAGCACCGGCCTTCTAAGCCGACGGTCGCGGGTTCGAATCCCGCCTCCCGCGCCACTTCTTCTTGAGTTAGCCCGCGACCATGGAGCCGAAGCGGCTTGTTTGGCCTCCGGCAACCTGTCGCTGAGCTACGAGACCATGATATTTACCCTCGACGGGGAGCTGCTGTAAGAACTCGAATGCGTTGGCCTGGGAAGCCTTTGGTTTGCTTCTTGGAGGTTGCCCAACCCTATGAATTCGTATTTCTGCTGGACTCTAAATGAGTTGGCAAAGCAGTATCAGGAGACTTAAGCTCTGCTCCCTTCCTCGATTGGAAAGGATGCTGGATTCGCTTGATGCCGAACTGGATCGTCTCTCTCTGGAGATAGAGAAGAAGGAGAAGGAATCCGAGGCCTTGGCTGCAGACGAGGAGACCGTTGGCCTGCAGGAGTATCATGGCGAGTATCTCCTGAAGTTGGACCGCGTCGAGTACGAGGTGGAGAACTTGTCGCGCAAGGTAGAGGACTTGAAGGACAAGAAGAGAGTGATCAATGAAGTCTACTTCTCCAAGGAGTTGGAGCAAAGGCAGGCGATGGTTCTTGGAAGCTCTCGCAGGGTGAAGGTCAAGGATTCGCTGATCTTTCTTCTTATCCTCTTCGTGTTGAGCTTGTTGGCCGTGGAGACCTATCGAATTGGAGTCCCCGGAGCGGGGGCGC
>CAXGVD010000492.1:0-2316 GCA_964012695.1 uncultured Opitutia bacterium | reverse complement strand
TAGTGAGCCAGCTTCACCGCTCGCCAGGAGTAAGCTTCGAAGAATCCACACACACCAGCGGCAAGACCCTGCACGGCTTCCGCATCATCCCCGACAGAGGCACTTGGATCGAGGCTCAGTTCGACCAACACGACCTCCTCTACGTCTACCTCGACCGCCGTCGCCGTCGCCGCAAGTTTCTCATCACCACCTTTCTCCGGGCCCTGCTTGACTGGGACCCCGACAAAGACAAGGACTCCGACCAAAAAATCCTCGATCTCTTCTACGACATCGAAAGCCTCACCGTGGATGACCTCCTGTCGAAGGACAATGTCTCCAACTACGTGCTGGTGGAACCGATGTTCGATCGGGCCAAGGGCCTCGTCCTCGCCAAGGCCTTCGAGCCCCTCACTAAGACCTACTTGCGAGCCTTCCAGAAGGCTGGCATCACCGAACTCCGGGCCATCGACACCTCCGTGGACGACGGGGCCGTCATCCGTTGCCTAAAGAAAGACACCACCAACAACAAGGAAGACGCCCTCAAGGAAATCTACAAGAAACTCCGCCCGGGCGAACCGCCCGACCGCAAGAATGCTGAAGCCCTCGTCCGCCGCCTGTTCCAGGACGCAAAGCGCTACGATCTAGCCCGGGTAGGGCGCCACATGCTCAACCTCAAGCTGGGCCTGGAGACTCCGCTCGAAGTCCGCACCACGCAAGTCGAGGATATCGTGGCCGCCACCCGCCGCCTCACCGACCTAAAGCGCGGTAAGTCCAACGAACAAAAGGCTAAGGAAGACGCCGGTTCCATCTACGACATGGGCATCGACGACATCGATCACCTAGGCAACCGGCGCGTCCGCACGGTGGGCGAACTCCTCGCCAATGTCTGCCGCAGCGGCCTAACCCGCACCGAGCGGGTGGTACGCGAACGCATGACGCTCTACGACCAAGGGGCCGACACCCTCACCCCGGGAAAGCTCATCAACCCGAAAGCCCTGACCACGGTCATTCGCGACTTCTTCGCCCGCAGCCAACTCAGCCAGTTCATGGACCAGATCAACCCCTTGGCCGAGATGACCCACAAGCGCCGCCTCTCGGCCCTCGGACCCGGCGGCCTGAACCGCGAGCGGGCCGGCTTCGAAGTGCGGGACGTGCACCCCACACACTACGGCCGCATCTGCCCCATCGAAACACCCGAAGGGCCGAACATCGGCCTGATCAACACCCTCAGCACCTACGCCAAGATCGACGAGTTCGGCTTCCTCCAGTCCCCCTACCATAAGGTGGAAAACGGAGTGGTGAACAAAAACCCCCGCCAAGTGGAGTACCTCAACGCCTTCGAAGAGGAGCGCTACCGCATCGCTCAGGCCAACTCCGAAGTCGACTCCTCCTCTAACAAGCTTAAGGGACGCGTGACCTGCCGCCACCGGGACCAAGTGGCGGAGTTCGACCCCAAGGACGTCGAGTACATGGACGTCTCCCCCAAGCAAGTCGTCTCCGTGGCCGCGGGCCTGATCCCATTCCTCGAGCACGACGACGCCAACCGTGCCCTCATGGGCGCCAACATGCAACGTCAAGGCGTGCCCCTCCTCAAGACTGAAGCCCCCTTCGTGGGCACGGGCATCGAGGACAAGGTGGCGGCGGACTCCCGCACCGTCACCACCTCGGATTCGGAAGGAGTCGTTGCCCTCGCAGATGCTCGCCGCATCGTGGTAACCGACGACGGCAAGCTCCCCACCCGATTCCTTAAAGAGCCCAAAAGCGACCCCAAGCGCGGAATACACCTGTACGACTTGCGCAAATTCATGCGCTCGAACGCGGGCACCTGCTTCAACCAGAAACCCATAGTGCGCAAGGGCGACAAAGTGAAGGTCGGCCAAGCCCTCGCTGACGGAGCCTGCACGGACCAAGGCGAGCTGGCTATAGGTCGCAACATCCTCGTTGCCTTCATGCCTTGGAAGGGCTACAATTTCGAGGACGCCATCCTCATTTCCGAGAAGCTCATCAAGGACGATGTCTTCACCTCAATCCACGTGGAGGAATTTGAAGTTACCGCCCGCGACACCAAACTGGGACCCGAGGAAATCACCCGCGACATCCCCAATGCAGGTGAAGAAGCTCTCCGCAACCTGGACCACCTCGGCGTCGTGCGCGTCGGGGCGGAGGTCAAGCCCGGCGACATCCTCGTGGGCAAGATTACCCCTAAGAGCGAAACCGACCTCGCACCCGAAGAAAAGCTCCTCCGGGCCATCTTCGGGGAAAAAGCCGCGGACGTGAAGGACAGCTCCCTCAAGGTGCCCTCCGGCACCTACGGCATCGTCATGGACGTGAAGATCT
>CAXGVD010000491.1:0-2325 GCA_964012695.1 uncultured Opitutia bacterium | reverse complement strand
TCGCCGAGGAAAACGATGGTCGGAGGGGCACCCTTGCGGAGGTTGTGCATGGGCGAGATTTCCTTGAAGCGGTCCTTCACGCGGTCGTGCCCGTAGCCATTGGGGCCGTTGTCGTACACGGGATTGAAAAGGACGAGGGCGTCCGGCTTGGAGGAGACGGACAGGTCTTCTCCCTTCTCTTCAAGGCCCGGGAGATTGCCAGTGGACGCCGCCACGTGACCTCCGGCGGAACCTCCACCCGCAGCCAAGCGTTCGGGGTCGATCCCTAGTTCCCCCGAGTGGCGCCGAATCCAGCGCACCGCCGACTTGCCGTCCTTCACGCACTCGAAAGGGGTGGTGCCTTGGCGGCTCCTTACCCGGTAGTCAGCAGTCATCGCCACCATGCCCCGAGAGGCAAGGTATTCGCAATGCGGCTGAAATTGCTTGGGCGAGCCGCCCACCCAACCGCCGCCGAAAAAGAATACGATGGCGGGCCGCTTGTCCTTCTTCGGGTCGTGCCCCTTGGGCGAATAAACATGCAGGGCCAGTTGCGTGTCGCTTGCCTCCTTATAAACGCTGAGCTCGGCGCCGAGCAAGGCAGACGGAGCATGAGCGGGTTTCCGCTGTCCATGCGCCGTAGCGATAGAGACGCAAATTGTTGCGAAAATCAGGTTGAATCGTAAGTTAAACATCAGTGGAAGTTGGAAGACATCTCCGTAAAGGGCGAGCGCAAAGAAGAGTCCCGTCATGCTCTAATCGCTTGAGTTCATTCACTCTTTTCCGTTAAGAAACAATGTACCATTTAATCCGAAACCACCTCATGAAGTTATCTCTTTATAAGCAACTGTTCGCCGCTGCGGTGAGCTTCGTTTGCGTCCAGGCCGGCCTCAAGGCCGAAACCCTGGAGATGTGGATCAGTTCGCACCAGGATCAGGTTTACTACGAAAAAGTGGCGGAGTTGTTCCGCAAGAAGATGAAGAAGGACCTGACCGTGACGGTTAGTGCCTACGGTTTCCGGGAAATGCCCGACAAGCTGGGCGTGGCCTTCAAAACGGGCAAGGGGATACCCGACCTCGTGCAACTGGACGAGACCTTCTTCGGCGTTTTCCTCGGCAAGCGTTCGCCTTTCCTCGATCTCACGGAGCGGATGAAGAAATCCGGTCTGGACAAGGAACTTCACCCTCGCCGCCTGCAAGCCTTCAGCTACGATGGCAAAACCTACGGCGCACCACAGTCCCTCAGCTCCATGATCCTTTACTACCGCAAAGACTTGTTTGAGGAATTCGGCTTGAAGCCCGAGGAACTGACCACCTGGACTGACGTAGCCAAGGCAGGCGACCGATTGCAGGAGAAGCACGGCCAACGCTTAATGGCGCTAGACGGCACTCTCTTCGACGTCCTCCTGCGCCAACGCGGAACCGACCTATTCGGAAAGAACGGCGAACTCTTGCCCGATTTCGAGATCGCCGTGGATATCATGGAAAAGTTCTCCCAAATGGCATCAAAGCAAATCTGTGTAATGCCCGACCGCGGCACTATCTTTGACCCCGTCTTCTTCAGCGGCGACCTTGAAACGGGGGAAGTCCTCTGCGTGCCCGGAGCGGACTGGTACGGGCTAGATCTCTTTCAGCAATTCGCCCCCGACATGAAGGGCAAGTGGGGCATGCTACCGCTCCCGACCTGGAAGGACGAGCAAGGCAAGCTCGGCCCTCGCACCGCAACCTTCGCCGGTCAGGGCTTGATGATTTGCCAGGGCTCGCCCAAGCAAGACGCCGCCTGGGAGTTCGTCGAATTCGTAATGAAGGATGCCGACGCCAACGCCGAGCGCTTCCTCCAAGGCAACAGCTTTCCTGCTCACCGACCCTCTTGGAAGGATCCGCGCCTCCTCAAAGAGCACGAGTACTTCGAACAGTCCATGGGCAAACTGCTCCTCGACATCGAAAAGGAAATCCCCCCCATGAACGTGAACCCCAAGCGTCCACAGGCCATCTTTCTGATGAAGGAAAACTATTTCGGGGCCGTCATGTTTCAGGTGCTGGAGGCTCGCAAGGCCCTGACCGAGTACAAGGAAGCCCTCTCGGACAAGCGCGGAGGCCGCAGGTAGCCTGACGCAACCCGTTTTGCGAGGATTCACCGCAGGCCCCCTTTCCCTCGCCCTCCTCCTCGGGCCGTTCTTCGGCTTGTTGCTCGCCTTCTGGGCCGTCCCGCTTGGCCTGAGCGTGGATCTCGCCTTGCAAAACCCCGACTACCTTCCCGAAAACCGCAAAGCCGCCGAACCCGCCGCCGCCCAGCCCGCAGCGGGCCCGACCTCCTTCGACTTCCTCAATGTCGATTGGGAACCCGAAC
>CAXGVD010000490.1:0-2327 GCA_964012695.1 uncultured Opitutia bacterium | reverse complement strand
CGCTCGACATTGCGGTAGGTCCAGAGGGCTTCGAGCTGGTGGTGGCGGTGGCGGGGGTCGGCGGGGTCCAGCTTGGCGAGCCAGGCGTCGAGGGCCCGGACGAGTTCGTCGGGGTTCTTTTCGCGCAGTTCGCGCTTGGCCCAGTAGCGTATGCGGTACTCGGGGCGCTTGAGGAGGTCGAGGAGTTCGGGAAGTGAGGCGCCGTGGATTTTGGGCGGGGTCTGCGGCTTGGCGCCTTTGGGCATCATGCGCCAGATGCGGCCCGCCTTGCGGTCCCGTCGTTCGTCGCGGAGGGAGTATTGGGCGTGGCCCTTGATGGGGTTGTACCAGTCGCAGACGTACATGGCGCCGCGTGGGCCGTAGCGGAGGTCCACGGGGATGAAGCTGAGGTTGGTGGAGAAGACGAGGTCGCCTTGGTACTGTTCCTCGTAGCCGTACTCGGTCTCGTTCCACTTGTGGATTTCGACGCGGTTGGTGGGTTTGTAGCGGACTTTGATGAAGCCGCCCTGCAACTCGGCGGGCCAGTTGGGGAAGTCCACGAACTCCTGGCCGCAGGTGCCGGAGTAGGCCTTGAGGCCGGAGGGGCCAGGGTGCTGGTCGGGGTAGGCGGGGTCGAGGGCGTGAAAGGCGGTGGCGAAGATGGGGTGGCTGGCCACGTGGTTGCCCCAGTCGTCGAAGGTGACGCCCCAGGGGTTGGTGCTTCGGTAGGTGCCGAAGGAGGTGAGGCGGCGGCTTTTGGGTTCGTAGCGGAACCAGCCGCTGTTGCGCTGGCGGACGGGGCCGTAGGGGGTTTCCACTTGGGAGTGGTGGAAGATGGACTCGCGCAGGATGAGGTCGCCGTCGGGGGTCCAGGCGAAGTCGTGGAGGGCGTGGTGGGAGTCCTCGCAACCGAAGCCGCTCAGGACTTTGCGGCGGAAGTCGGCCTTGCCGTCGCCGTCGGTGTCCTTGAGGAAGGTCATGTCGGGCTCCTCGGAGACGTAGACGCCGCCGTCGCCGAACTCGAAGGAGAGGGGAATGTGGAGGTCGTCGGCCCAGACGGAGGACTTGTCGGCCCGGCCGTCGCCGTCCGTATCCTCGAGGATGACGATTTTGTCGTTCGGCTCTTGGCCCGGATAGACGTGCGGGTAGGTGGTGGAGCAACTCACCCAAAGCCGTCCCCGGGAATCCCAGCGCATCTGGATGGGGCAGGCCAGCTCGGGGAATTGTTCCTCGCCGGCGAAGAGGTTGACCTCGAAGCGTTCGTCCACCTTGAAGGCCTTGCGCTCGTCGGCGGGGCTCATCCACTTGTTGCCGCCCCGGCTCTGCGGGGTGACGGGCATGGGGGGGACGCTGGAGTCGTCGACGACAGCGGGCACCTTCTCGCCCCGGGCGAGGGCGTGGATGCGTTCGTCCCGATTGGCGGTCATGATTTCGAAGTTCCGCATGGCGGGGAGGAAGTCCAGGTAGCCGTACCGTCCGCGCCGGCCGCCCACGTAGTAGAAGGTGTTGACGGGGCGGAAGCGGCGGAAGTACTGGCGGTTTTTCTCCACCACTGCATGGCGGAGCTTATCGTCGATTTCAGGGGGGGGCTTGCCGAAAACCTGCTCGAAAAGAGCATTCCCGAAACGGGCGTAACCCACCTCCTCCATGTGGACGCCGTTGAAGGTGAGGTCGGAACCGGGCGAGGACATGGCGTCCTCCATCGGCGCGAAGACATCGGCGTAGCCCACCTTCATAGCGGTGGCCACTTCCTTCATGACGTCGGCGTAGGCCCGTAGGTTGCCGTTATTGAGGTCGGCGGCAGGCACGCCCTCCACGTTTTCGTTGGGAATGGGCGAGACCAACACAATGCGCGGGGCGACCTCGCCGTTGTAAGCCTTGGAACGCAGGTCCTCCAGGTACTTGGTGAGGCGCACCCGAAACTCAGGCAGGCCCGCCTCACCCGCGAAGGACTCGTTGAAACCGAAGGCGGCGAAGACCACGTCCGCCTTCACGAGAGCGAGGTGCTGGGCGGTGTCGGCAAAGTTGTCGGGGCGCGGTTGGAGGTCGATTTCATCCGCCGCCCAGGACAAGTTGCGCACCACCGCTCCTGTCTTCGGGTGAGCTTGCTGGAGCAGGGCTTCGAAGTGACCGTAGTCCTGGGCTCGCTCGAACAAGGTGTTGCCGACTAATGCGATGCGGACGCCCTTGTTCAGTTTGAGCGGCAAGGAAGTGGCCACTGGTTCGGCCTCCGCTGGGCGAAGTGCTGTGCGAAGGTCCACGTTGAATGGTTGAAAATCCTCCTTCTCCTCAGCGGATGCGGCGGGTTTCGCCGCCGGCTTTGGCGCGGGTTTCGGTTTCTTCGGCCT
>CAXGVD010000489.1:0-2332 GCA_964012695.1 uncultured Opitutia bacterium | reverse complement strand
CGTCGGCATGGGCTACCTGCTTCCATGGGCGACCCAAACGCATTGGCCCGAGCTTGTCAGCTTCCCCGCAGCAGGCTTCTCGCCGGCAGAAGCCGCATGGCTCGCTTGCCCCGTGGCCATCGCCGCCGTGCTGGGAGACCTCGTGGCTTCCGTGCTCAAGCGTCTTTCGAACACAAAGGACTCAGGTTCCGCCATTCCAGGAATCGGCGGGGCGCTGGACCTAACGGACAGCCTCATCCTCGCCGCCCCCACTGGTTACTTGGCCTACGTTCTCGCCCTGTCGTGAGTTCTCGGAAAAAGGTCGTCCTGCTTGGCGCCACGGGCTCCATCGGGGAAAGCGCCCTGCGGGTCATTCGAGCTCATCCAGACAAACTGGAACTGGTCGGAATTTCGGCCTTCCGCCGGGCTAAAGAGCTATTCGCGATTGCGGAGGAATTCGGCGTCCGCGACCTTCACCTTGCGGAACGGACGGATGACAACACCACCGAAACTCCCGTGGACGTCAACCTTCGAGCGGGAGACGAGGGTTTAAGTGAACTGGCGGCCTTACCGGAAGCCGACTTGATCCTCGTCGCGGTGGTCGGCACAGCGGGCCTTCCCCCTACCCTCGCGGCCTTGGAGGCCTGCAAGGACGTGGTGCTCGCCAACAAGGAAGCCCTCGTGCTGGGCGGCAAGTTCGTGATGGAGGCCGCACGGGCTTCCGGCTCCCGACTCATCCCCGCGGACAGCGAACACAACGCCGTCTTCCAATGCCTGCAAGGTGAACGACGCGATGACGTAGAGCGTATCATTCTCACGGCTTCCGGAGGTCCGTTTCGGGAAATGCCGCTCGACGAAATGGAGAAGGTCACGCCCGAGCAGGCCCTCGCCCACCCGAACTGGGACATGGGACCGAAAATCACGGTGGACTCCGCCACCATGGCCAACAAGGGACTGGAACTCATCGAGGCCCGCTGGCTCTTCGACCTGCCGCCGGATCGTCTGGACGTGGTGATCCACCCGACCAGCCTCGTTCACTCCTTCGTGCGACTCAACGACGGTTGCCTGCTGGCCCAGCTATCCCCTCCCTCCATGACCTTCGCACTTCAGCACGCCCTGCTTCATCCCGGGCGGGCTCCCGGCGTGGACGCCCCGTTGGACCTCTCCCAACCGCTCGACTTATCCTTCCGCCCGCCCGATCTCGCACGCTTCCCCTGCCTGCGCCTCGCACGCGAAGCCCTCGCTCGTGGAGCCTCCGCTCCCGCCGCCTTCAACGCCGCCAACGAGGTTGCGGTGGACGCTTTTCTGCGGAAACGAATTGGCTTCCTCGCCATCCCGCGCATCATCGAAACGGTCTTGAACCGCATGAACCATAAAGAACCCGAAACCTTGGACGACCTCTTCGCCGCCGACGCCGAAGCCCGCTGGCTAGCCTCCGAGCGAGCACAAGTTTCCTGAAACGCCAACACCGTGGAACTCCTTTACGACGTCGCCTTCATCTTCGTGGCCCTGCTCGCTCTGGGCATCACCATCTTCGTACACGAACTCGGACACTTCCTCGCCGCCAAGCGTCGCGGGTTGGTCATCAAGCGCTTCTCCATCGGTTTCGGCCCCAAGCTCTTCGGCTGGGAGAAGGACGGCGTGGAGTACCGCCTTTCCGCCATTCCCTTCGGCGGCTACGTAGCCCTGCCACAACTCGCCGACATGGGTAGACTGGAAGGCGCCGAAGAGGAACGGGACCGTACCCAAGACGAGGCCGACGAAGAAAAAGAAGAGAAAGAAGAACCCCTCCCTAAAATTAGCTACGCGGACAAAATGATCGTGGCCGTGATGGGAGCCGTCTTCAACGTCCTCTTCGCCTTCGCCCTGTCCTGCGTGCTCTGGTTCTTCGGCTACGATGTGCGGGCCTCCCAACTCACCACCACCATAGGCTACGTGGCGGAAGAAGTAGGTCGATGGAATCCGGACACGGAGCAACATGATTTCGTCCCCGGTCCCGCAAAGGAAGCTGGCATTCTGCCCGGCGACGAAATCCTGACCGTGGACGGCGCCGCCGTCACGGACTTCATGGACATTCAGAACCGTATCGTCACGGGCAAGCAGACGACGGAGGACGGCCGGCGTCTCGTCACTCTCGGCATTGACCGCAACGGCACGCGCCAATCCGCGGACGTCCACCCCGAACTCTGGACCGTGGAGCAAATGCGCGTCATAGGCATCAGTCCCAAGGAAACCTTCTTCATCGGCGAGCTTTCCCCCGACATGCCCGGCGAGGCCGCCGGTCTCGAACCCGGAGACCAACCCCTCTCCATAGACGGCCTCCCCATCCATTCCTTCCACTCGCTCGTTGATT
>CAXGVD010000488.1:0-2333 GCA_964012695.1 uncultured Opitutia bacterium | reverse complement strand
CTCGGCCTAGCAGAAATCGACTCGGGCCGCGGCCTTTTGCCTCACGCCTGCGCACGCGAAGTACGGGCCGAAACCCTCGACGACCTCCGTAACGAAGACGCCCTCGACGACCTCGGACTAGACCGCTTCGAAAACGAACGTTCTGCCCGCGCAACCTACCTCCGAGCCATCCGCCGCCGCGTCAAGGAAGGCTTTCAGGCCCGCGTCGCAGCGGGCGTGGAGGTGGAGCGCGCCCGCATCAACGAGACCATCGCCGACACCCCCGAACTGGCCGACCTCGAAATCGACTTCCTCCCCATCGGCCTCAGAGAAGGCTTTCAACTCTCCCTCGAACCCGGACAAACCTTCCTCGATCGCAAAACAGCGCCGGAAGAAAAAGGCCTCCTCGTCGCCTCCGCCCGGCAAATCCTCGGAAGAACCCGAAGTCGCAGGCCGGGACGCTCCCGCCGCATGGTCGCCCAACGCCCGCAGGTCGATCAAGCCCTGGACTTCTCTGAACTCGTCGAAGGCGACTTCCTCGTCCACCTCCAACACGGCGTCTGCCGCTACCAAGGCATCGGCCCTATCCAAGACGAAGGCCGCCAGGAGGAAGCGATTACGGTGGAGTTCGCCGACGGCATCCTACTCCATGTCCCACTCCCTGAAAGCCACCTCCTCTCCCGCTATGTGGGCCTCAGCAAGGTCCGCCCGAAGCTAGCCAAGCTCGGGGGTAAGGCGTGGGCAAAGGCCAAAGAAGCGGCCGAACGCGCCGCCTTCGACCTCGCCGCCGACCTCCTTCGTCTCCAAGCAGCCCGAGAGACCGCCTCGGGCTTTTCCCACCCTCCCGACGACGACTGGCAAAAGGAGTTTGAGGACGCCTTCCCCTTCACCGAAACCAAGGACCAACTCTCCTCCATCGCCGCCGTCAAGGAGGACATGGAAAGCTCCGCCCCCATGGACAGGCTCCTCTGCGGAGACGTCGGCTTCGGCAAGACGGAGGTTGCCATCCGGGCCGTCTTCAAGGCCGTCACCGCAGGCAAGCAAGTGGCCGTCCTCGCTCCCACCACTGTTCTCTGCCAGCAACACCTCAACGTCTTCCGCGAACGCATGGTCGACTTCCCAATATCCATCGACATGCTCTCCCGCTTCCGCTCTCCGGCAGAGCAACAACGCACCCTTCGGGCCGTCGCTGAGGGAGCCGTGGACGTACTCGTCGGCACCCACCGCATCCTCAGCAAAGACATCCGCTTCAAGGACCTCGGTCTCCTCGTCGTAGACGAGGAGCAACGCTTCGGGGTACGGCACAAGGAACGTATTAAAACCATGAAGACAGATGTGGACGTACTCACCCTTTCCGCCACACCCATCCCCCGCACGCTCTACTTCGCCATGGTCGGGGCCCGGGCCCTCAGCGCCATCGAAACCGCCCCTGTGAACCGCCGCCCCATCCGCACCGAGGTCATGCGCCACTCACCCGAAGTCGTTAGCCGAGCCATCGAGAACGAGCACCGCCGAAACGGCCAGATCTTCTACCTCCACAACCGGGTCAAGACCATCGGGGCCGTCGCCCGTCGCCTGTGCGAGCAGTTCCCAAAACTCCGCATCGCGGTCGGCCACGGGCAAATGGAAGAAGACGAACTAGAGCAAATCATGACCCAGTTCGTAGCCCACGAATTCGACATCCTCGTTTGCACCACCATCATCGAGTCGGGCATAGACATCCCAAACTGCAACACCATCATCATCGAGGGGGCGGACCGCTTCGGCCTCTCCCAGCTCTATCAACTTCGCGGGCGCGTGGGACGCTTCGACCGCCAAGCTTACGCCTACCTTCTCCTCAACGCCCACCAACCCATCCGGGACCAAGCCCGCAAGCGCCTCTCCGCCATACGCCAAATCACCCGACTAGGGGCCGGCTTCCGCATCGCCCTCAGAGACTTAGAACTGCGCGGCGCGGGCAACCTGCTCGGGAGCGAGCAGAGCGGCCATGTCGCGGGAGTCGGCTTCGACCTCTACTGCCGCCTCCTTAAGCAAAGCGTCTCTCAACTGAAGGGAGACGAGCAAGCCCTCCGCTCCCGAGCCTCCGTCCGACTGGACTTCACTGCAGGTGGCCCCGAGGACGAGCCGAACCGGCTCAACACGAATTCACCAAAAGAGACCGTGATCACCATCGGCGCCTACCTACCGGAATCCTACGCCGCCGAACCCCGCCTACGCGTGGACTTCTACCGAAAACTCGCCCAAGCCATGGAACCCAAGGAGGTCCGCGAACTCGCGGACGAACTCAAAGACCGCTTCGGCCCGCCGCCTCCTGAAGTCCGCGCCCTCCTCCTTGAAACCGAAATTCGATGCCT
>CAXGVD010000487.1:0-2343 GCA_964012695.1 uncultured Opitutia bacterium | reverse complement strand
CGCCTCCGCCGCCCGCTAGGTCACTCGCCGAGCAAAGGGCCTGCACCACGGGCACGCCGGCTTCCACGAGGCGACGGGAAAGCAGCAGGGTTTGCCCGCCCATGTGGTCACCGTACATTTCGCGGATGCGGGGGTCTTCGCTCTCCAAGTCGTAGGCCTTACGGACAGGGGAACCTAGGAGCATGTCGGCGGCCATGCGGCCGAAATGGTCGAGCCGGTCGTAGGCGACATCATCGCCCACCCGCCAACCAAGGGATTCATTAAGTTGTTGAAGAAGGGAACGACGGTCGCTCACCCGTTGCTCGGGAACGTTCAGCTTGAGGTTCAGCTCGCGATCGGTGTAGCGGTTTACGCCCGCGTAGGGTTTGCCTGCGGGAGTACGAAGGAGAATGGGGTCGTGATTCGGACCAAGCCAGCCAGCGGCTTCGCCCGCCATTTGGGTGCCGTTGTCGTACATGGAATAGGGCATGCGGATGGCGGCGGGCGTCCCAACGGCGGGGTTGTGAAAGTAGCCGAGCATGGAGGTGAGGGAGGGCCAGTTGTTGCGGCTCTTGGCCTTGATGCCGCCCACGGGGTCGTGCCCCGTGAGGGAGACATACATGCCTTGCTGATGCCCGCCCTGCTTGTGGTGAACCGAGCGCACGATGGCAAGCTTCTCCGAATGCTTGGCAATGAGCGGGATATGCTCGCAGAATTGTATGCCCGGGGTGGCGGTGGAAATGGGCTTGAACTCGCCCCGAAATTCGGCTGGCGCCTCGGGCTTGGGGTCGAAGGATTCGTAGTGGCTCATCCCACCCCAGGTGTAAATGATGATGCAAGATTTGGCCGTGCGGGCCCGAGGCTGAGCAAGCGAAGCGGCACGCGCATTGAGGAAGGTTGGAAGCGTTAAGCCCGCCAAACCCACGCCAGAAAGCAGGAATTCGCGACGAGATCGTTGAAGGCTCAGCATCTTGCTCGAAAATCAAGTTCCATCCAATGTGGAGAACATTCAACGAATACGGGCGAAGGCCCGCAACACTAATCCTTTGGGATGATGGCGGTTGCGTATTGCTGGTTGGTGACGAAATGGCCTAGCGGTTGGTCCTTGGGATCGGTCACCAACCAGACGGCGCCGGAGTAAGAAGTCTGCTCCCGTTTGCCTCCGGGAGCGATTTCGCCGTACAGCTTTTGCCCCCCACCGTAGTCGATCCACACGAGCTTGACGGGTTGGGTTCGCTGGTTGGAAAAGGTGACCTTGATGAAGGTGCCCGTCTTGGACTTGTTGGGCGGCTTATCGGAACCGCCGAAGGGCAACCACTTAAGGGAGGCGGTGGCCTTGGGTTCCTCCACCTTGGGCGCCTGAGAGGCCAGCTTGTCCAGGTCCACGCCTCGGGAGATGCGCAACTTGGGCAGGGACTTTTGCAGCTTCTCGGCACCGCCAGCGGTCACCTTGGTCTGCCACAGGTAGATCTGCCGAAGGTTCTTGAGGTCGGCGAAGTGTTCCAAAGACTTGTCGGAAACGCTCGTTGCGTAAAGGTTCAGATACTCAAGCTGAGACAACCCGGCGAGGTGTTCCATACCGACGTCATCTACCTTCGTGCGTTCCAGATGCAAACGTTGCAAAGTACCCAGCTTCTTCAGGTGCACGAGACCTTCACCAGTGATTCCCGTGTCCCGCAGATTCAGGGAAACCACGTCGCCGAGGGCCTCCAGTCGGGCCAGCCCATCGTTCGTCAGCAAGTCCCGACCTCGATGGTGAAACTCCACCTCCCAGCCGCCCCCGGCCAAAGGTAAAGCCAACCCGCCCACCTCCGCAACCGCCTTGACGGCCGGTGATTGTTCCAATTTCGCCGAGAGAACGCCCAAACCAAAGGCAGTCAAGCCCATCCACAGACCAGAGAAACGAATCGCATGCATCTCTCCTTTTTCAAACAGCCGAAGCCTTGCGGAAAGAAAAAAACGCCTCCGCACGACTCCTTTCAACATCCGCCCAGGCTCCCCGGAGCGTTTACGGCATTGACCTGCAAACTCGTCACGGAAAGAAAGACGGTCCTATGAAACGCTCCCTTCTCCTCTTTCTTTTTCTGCCCGGCCTCGCCTTCGGAAAAGTTCCTTCAGACAAGCCGAACATCCTGCTCATTATGGCGGACGACGTGGGAATAGAGGGCTTCGGTTGCTACGGCGGAACTTCCTACGAAACGCCCCACGTGAACGCCCTCGCAGCGGGCGGCCTGCGCTTCACTCACGCCTATTCGCAGCCGCTCTGCACTCCCACTCGGGTCCAAATCATGACTGGGAAGTACAACCACCGCAACTGGACCTACTTCGGCATCCTCGACCCCAAGGAAAGCACCTTCGGCCACC
>CAXGVD010000486.1:0-2357 GCA_964012695.1 uncultured Opitutia bacterium | reverse complement strand
ACGGCAACCTGACCGCCGACGCCTCCGGCAACAACCGTCCCGGCAACCTCGTCGGGTTCGAGTCCAACCAGACCATCTGGGTAGCGGGTAAGATAGGCAACGCCATCCATTTCGACGGCACGAACGACTGGGGAAGCATACCCTACAGTCTCGACGACAATTTCACCATCGCCCTCTGGTTGAAGTCCACCGAAACTGGTGGGACGAGCGCATGGTATCAACAAAATACCCTTCTGACTGGACCGAACGACACCTACGGATTGTTCCTGCGCAATGGCAAGTTCGCCTTCTGGCTTAATAGTGCCAGTGAAAACAACGCCTACTACAAGGTGCGCCAAAGTTCGGCTTCCAACGTCAATACCGGGGCATGGGTCCACATCGCCTTGTCCCGTGAGGCAGGAGCGGGGAACTCGGGGTCTTATCGTACTTACATTAATGGTTCAAAGGATTACGGTCCCTTCAGCAAAGGGGTTAAGTTCAACACGGGCGCCCTGCTTTATTTCGGCAAGGCGATAACCAGTGCGGAAAATTATCTCGACGGCACCCTTGACGATCTCCGCATCTACGACCGCACTCTCAGCGACGCCGAGGTCAAGGCCCTCTATGACATGGGGCAGTAGGTTAGGATTAGAGTCGGCCGTATTTGACTTAACGGCCGGATTTTTGATTCAGTCAATGTGAGAAGAAACTAAGTTCCGACGCGGCAATCCAGCGGAACCATCGGACATCCCACATACTGTTTCAGACTGGATTGCCATACCCTGATGAGAAGTTCAGGTTTTCCAATGTCCTTGCCCTTGATTCGGAACAGGAGCGCCTTCTTCGGTTTCACTCGAAAAGCATGTCGAGAAAGGTGCTCCAGATTTCTTCGTCCAATTGCCGATAGTTCTCGAAGGTAGTGGGGCCGTCGGGGTTTTCGGGGTCCAACCGTATTCCCCAAACGGGACTCAAGGCATGGGGAAGGAGGGCAAAGCGGAGGTCGCCCAAGACGTTTTCGTCGCCGGGCTTATGAGCCACGAATTGGTCGGAAAACCAAGCAAAGCGGCGGGCGTCTCGAAAAGCTCGCGAGTTCTTGCCGTAGGTCTCTTCGATGCCATCCCAGTCCACGAGAGGAATCGATCCGCCATGGTAGGTGGTGGGCGATGAAAAGAAGCGCAGTCGAACGGCATCTGCATGGATGCTTCCCTCCGCCACATAGGTGGAGCGCCAAAGCAGGTTGTTGAAGATGGAGGGTTTGACGACGATGCGCTCCACCTCCTGCCCGCGTTTCTCCGCCAACTCCATGACGAAGGCTTCCGCCCGCTCCCGCTGAACCACGCCCAACAGCAACCATGCCAAAGCAAAGACCAACCCCACCCGGGCGTAAACGCGGCGGCGGCGAACGAAGCCGAAGAGGACCAGACCGAGGACGGAGAAGGTAAGGATGGGATCGATGATGGAGACATTATTCCAGGCGACCCGAAAATCGGAAAAGGGCCAAAAGAGGCAAGTGCCGTAACTGGTGCAGGAGTCCAGCAAACCGTGGGACGCATAACCTGCGGAACACAAAAGCCACAGGCGACGCCACTCCACTCCCCGCCTCCGCAAAAATGGCCAAAGCACCAAGGCCACGAGTAACCCGCCTGCGGGAATGAAGAGGAGGGAATGGGTGAATTGGCGGTGAAATTCCAGTCGCAGCAAGGGGTCGGTATCCGAACGGATGAAGACGTCGAGATCCGCCGGGAGTCCGGCGAGAAAGCCGGCTCCGAGGGCGAGGCGAGTTTCCCTTTCGTCTCGTGCGCAAGCCCCCGCGAAGGCGGCGCCGGCGAGTCCTTGGGAGAGAGGGTCCATAGCTATGCGGGTTGCGAAGTGGGAAAGGTGGCGAGGCTCTGCCTTACCGAGTGAGGAGGAGGAAGAGAGTGACGAGCACGGGGACGTAGAGATTGTCGTTGAGGGTGAATCCGCGGAGGCGGATGGGAAAAAGTTCGAGAAGAGCGACGAGTGCGGAGAGGACGAGAATCCGGACGGGGGCGATTTCTCCCCAAGTTTCCGTAAAGTCAGGAAGAGCGGGAAAGACGAAGGCCGCGAGTACGGCGCAAAGGAGGAAACATCCGAGGGCGCCTTCGAGGGTTTTATCGCCAATCCGTATCCTCCCGAAGGCCTTACCCGTCAGGGCGGCGGCGGCGTCCCCGAGGATGAAGAGGGCTAGACCGAGAAAGGCGGCGGCGGCGTGAACGGTCCCTTGCAGGGCGAGAAGACTACACAGGAAGGAGCCCGCCAAAACATAGGTGGCCCCGGTCAACTTGGCCGCCTCCTCCGCCCGTAGCATGGAACCGAAAAAACGGTTGAAGAGGTCGCGGACACGGGAGTTGCGGAAG
>CAXGVD010000485.1:0-2366 GCA_964012695.1 uncultured Opitutia bacterium | reverse complement strand
CAAGACGCGCTCGTCCCTGGCGTAGCCGGATCCGGACATTTGCGCCCCCGTGAAGCGACGTATATTGCCTGCGGGAAAAGCCTCCCCCAAGGCTCGATCCAGCACGGCGTCCGCCGAAGCCAGGTACTTTTCCAAGAGGAGCGGAGATAGGGACAAGGCGTCGCCCACGGTATCGAAACCGTGCCCCGTGTCGTCGGGGGGGAAGTCCTTGGCGGGATTGAAGTCTACACCGGTCAAGTCGCGTATAACATTGTCGTACTCCACCCGGTTCAAGCGGCGAATGGTGACCCGCCCAGGGTCGGGAACGCTTGGGTCGAATTGGAAAACGGTCCGCTCGATCCAACCCATCACGGCCTCGCGGTGCATGTCCGTCGGTTGTAGTTTTCGGGCGGGCGGCATGGTGCGGGCGTGCAGGTTTTCCCAAACGCGCTTCCAAAAGCGCTTGTCTTTCGCCAAGCTCGTGTAGTCCGCAAAGGCGTCTAATTCCACGTCGCCCTTGGAGGCGCCTTCTCCGTGGCAGTCGTAGCAATACTTCGCCAACAATGGCTCCACCTCGTCACGAAATTCTTTTTCAGAGGCGCCCACAGCGGGTGCCTGCAAGAAGAACGTCCCCGCGAGCAACGCCGCAAATGTCCACAAGCCAATCCTCCCGAAGGTTTTCATTCTATGCCAAAGCTTTCGCAGCGTATCGTGCGGCAGGTCTTAGGGCAACCTTCGGAAAGATCCGTAAGGAAAGAAAACGCGAGTGAGGCTGAAGCCCTATTCCGCCGGCTCGAAGGCAAGGACCTGAAGGTCGTCGAAGAGGATTTCGGTGCCTGCGTAGGGGTAGCCCCAGAGAGTGCACTTGCCGCCGCCGTAGGGTTCGGGGTCGTCGTGAAGGAGAGTCCAGTCGGCGGGCTCCTCTTCGTCGGCGGGCCAAACCTTGGCGGAGACTGCGGCGCCATCATCGCCCTTGGGCTCTGCCCGGAAGCGGAGGTTCGTCCAGACTCCGGGCTTCCAGACGTGTGGCACGGTGGCGAGGGTTTCTTCCCCGCGCGAAAGCCGGAGGTTGCGGGCGGCGGCGTTGAGGCGGAGACGGTAGCCGTTGACCCCTCCGAGACCTGCGGCGAAGGCGGGCATACGACGGCCCTTGCGGGTGGATAGCATGCGGGCCCGCAACTCAGCGGGCTTGCCTTTCACCCGAGGACCGAAGAGAAAACCGAAGTCGCCCACGGGAGCACCGGGCAAGGTGAGCATCTTGTTGCCGTTCGTCTCCGTGACGAGAAAAGCTCCATCGAGAATGAAAAGGTCGGCGGGCTCTTGCCCTAAGGTTTCGTCCGACCAGTCGTTCTCGAAAACGACGTTCCAGGTCGGCTCACGGGCGGGCACGGGGACCGGCGCCGATTGCGCGGCAAAGGGATCCACGTTAATGGTTTCGTTTCCCTCCCCCGGGGAAGGCTTGGAAACGCCTGAGCCACCGTCCGTCGCGCAGCTGCCGAGAAGCAAACACACCACGAGAACGGACCACGCCCGCCTTTCCGTTTTCCGTTTTACGCTTTCTGGTTTCAAAAGATTCATTCGTTCCTCAATGCCGGCAGACGGCTTCCGCGCAAGGACAGAGTGACGGCGAGCCAGGTCCAGAAAAGGGAGAGAACGGCGAGGGACAGTAGGAGCCAGAGGAAGCCTTCGCCGGGTTTTTGACCTGTGGCTCCGAATATGGCGGGGGCGATGCCGAGGACGGCGGAGGCGGTCCCAACGCCAAGGCCCCACAGAGCGAGCGCGAGGTGCTCCGAGGTGGCCAACCTACGCAGAGTGGGCAGGGTGTAGCCAACCGCTTCAAGAAGCCCGAACTCGGAGGAGCGTTCGAGCAGGTTGCGAACCACGACGACGGCGATGCCAGCCGTGCCCAGCAGGAGCCCCAGCCCACCAAGAGCCTGGAAAATGGAAATGTATGTGTTCTCGACTTCCTGCAACTCGGCCAGGCGTTCGGCTGCGGGGCGAAGT
The DNA here is from genome assembly GCA_964012695.1 of uncultured Opitutia bacterium. Lineage (GTDB taxonomy): Bacteria > Verrucomicrobiota > Verrucomicrobiia > Opitutales > Seribacteraceae > CAXGVD01. The sequence continues at coordinate 383 of CAXGVD010000485.1, read as the reverse complement.
TCGAAGCCGTAGTTGGCGAGCTTGTCGGCGAGGTGTTCGGCGGTAGCGGCGGCCTTGTCGGATGGGGAATCAACGAAGTAGGCCCGGTAGCCGCCTTGTTGGGGAAACTTCTCGACGAAGCGCTTTTCGTCCAAATAGAGAGAGCCTTGGAGCATGGAGCCTTTCACCACGGCGGCGAGCTTGACGGAAAAGGGGCGGCCTTCACCGTCGTGGTATTCGATAACATCGCCCAAGCTTTTCTTAAGGGCCCAGAGCAAGGTGTTCTGGTCCACGACTGCAGGTACGGCCCCGTCCGGGTCGGGTTGCTCCAAGACACTCCAGTCGCCCTCGGCAAAGGTGAAACGTCCTGCGAACTCAGAGGCTTTCACGCCGTAGAGACGGGG
>CAXGVD010000484.1:0-2369 GCA_964012695.1 uncultured Opitutia bacterium | reverse complement strand
CGCCTTGGCGGTTGCCGCCCTTGGCGGGTTTGGCGCTGAAGCGGAAGGCGCCTCCTGACAAGCCGTTGGGCTCGGCCTTGGGGCCGTTGACGCTGGGCTTGTGCTTGTTGGGGGACTGGTCGGCGGCGGTGCCGTCGTCGAAGGAGCAGGCGAGGACGCAGGTTTTGGGCAGAGGGCGTGCAGCTTGAGGGTCTCGGGCGCCGAGCAGGAGGGTTTCGGGGGGAACTTCGCCGAGGTGGAGGCGTACTTCGTCGAGGAGACCGGTGAAGGGGAATGGGCTGGAGTATTCGCCGACGGGGGAGATGGAGTCGGCCCCGAGGTCGAGGCTTTGGATGGGGTCGGAGCCAAGTAGGAAGGGGGCTACGCCTTTGGCGGCCAGCTTGCCGTCCACGTAGAGGCGCATGGACTTGTCTGCGGAGAGGGTGGCGGCGAGGTGAGTCCATTTGCCGACCACGCGGGAGGCGGAGGCGGTGATGGTGGCGAGTTTTTCGTTGGCCCGTACGTGAAAGCGGGGTCGGCCTTTTTCAATGGTGAGGGCGAAACCGTCGCGGGGACCGCCACGGGCGAGGAGGACGCCCCCGGAGGCTTTTTCCGCCTTCACCCGAAGTTCTATGGCGAAGGCTTTTCCCTTGGGGTTGAGGGTGGGGGGCGTGCCGAAGGTCACCATGTTGGAGGCGGGTGCGGGGCCGCGCCGGTTGGTGGCCGGGGAGGGGGAGGCGCGGCCGGCGGGTTGCTCCATGGGTGCGGAGAAGAGCTGGTGCTCTAGGGTGGTGGTCCACTTGAGGTACTGGGGCTTGCGGCCGAAGCCGAAGACTTTGTCCTCGTCGTGCACTAGCAGGCGGCCGGAGGGAGCGAATTTGCCGGCTTGGTAGTAGCCGCCGTGGCCGCCCGCGAAGCTGCGCCCGTACACCCAGTAGCTGCGGTGGAAGTAGTCCCCGTCCAGAAAGCCGGTGGGGGAGAAGAGGTGGACGCCTTCGCCTTGTTGGACGGAGCCTTGGGCGGCGGGGCTGCCCGAGTGGGGGCCAAGGCCGATGCGGTTGCCTTCGTGGTCGAACTTCTGGGAGCGCATGTAGACGAAGTCGTCGTCGCAGGAGAGGATATCGGCGAGTCCTGCGGGCATATTGAGTATTTGGTGGCGGTCCTGAAGGCTGGCGCCTGTGGCGGATTCGGGGTCGGTTTCGTCGATGACCTTTTGGGCGAGCACTTCCCCCGTAGAGGCGTTCAGCTTGTAGAAACGGAGGCCGCCATCGAGGAAGTTGGAACGTCCGGCCACGAAGTAAGCGGCGCCTTGACGGACGAGGATGCTTCCCGAGACGGGCCAGACGGATTCGAGCTGTTCGAAGGCGAAGTGGCGGAGGTCCTCGGGAGCGGCGAGGAAGCGCCAGGCGAGGGCACCGTCGGAGGCCCGCAGGGCCGTGACCGTGCCGTCCACCGAGCCGAAGAGTACGGCGCCTTGGTGGTAGGTGGGCGGAGAATCGACGCGGCCGCCCGCCACGTGGCTCCAGAGAATTTTGCCGTTGGCGGCGTCGAGGGCGTGCACGGCGTGGGCGTCGATTTCGGCCACGAAGAGCTTGCCTTCGGCCACGGTGACGGCGGAGAGGCGGGCGTCTTTTTCGCCGATGGTGGTCTCCCAAGCAGGGTCCAGTTCGGCGGAGACGGGGGCCTTGGCCTTGCCGCTTCGCTCGGGGGAGCCTCGATAGGTTGGCCAGTCGGCGTCGGAAGCTTCGGCGGAGGGTAGGGTCTTGCCGTAGGCGGGGCCTTTTTCGAGGCGGGTCGTCGGCTTGGCGGAAGGAGCTCCACTTTTCCTTGCAGGGGCCAGGGCGTTGAGGCCGTAGAGCTTGGCCTCAGGGTAGCAGGCGCAGTTGTGGGGCGGGGCGTACACCAGTCCGTTGGCGGGCATGATGCCGTAGAGGCAACCGCCGCGGACCCAGTGGTTTACGTTCCAGGAAGCCTTCTCGTAGTCCACGAACTCGATGCCCGTCCGGGAGGCGAGCAGGTATTTTTCCGTGGCCTTGGCGATGTAGCAACGGTGGTGGAACCAGTAAGGATTCACCTTGGGCGGGAAGGTACGCTTGGTTTCGCCCGTGCGAAGATCGCGGCCTGTCCAGACCCCGGAATCGCGCCCGGAGGTGAGCGGGGCGGTCCACACCAGTCCGTTGATGACGAGCAAGTCTTCGGGGGACTCGTAGCCGCCGCGTTCGTGGCCGGAGGTCCAGAGCGGCTTGCCCGTGGCGGCTTCGTAGGCCGTCATCTTGCGGTCGCCGCCCGCGAAGACGACGATTCCGTTCACCACCGCCAGCTTGGGACCGAAGTTGAAGGCGACGGTGCGGCGGCGTCCGCTCGGCTCGCCCCTCCAGTCGATTTTTCCC
>CAXGVD010000483.1:0-2370 GCA_964012695.1 uncultured Opitutia bacterium | reverse complement strand
AGTCTGGGACATAAAACGCCAAATACCGTTCTCGCGGTCCACGTCGTCGTAGTTGTGGTAGATTTCGAATTGGTGAGCGGCTTTATCGAAGCGGTTCAGGTAGTAGTAGGCTATGCCTAGGCGCCAGTGGGAGACATCGAGAGAGGGGTCGAGCCGAATCATCTTCTCGTAATCCTCCGCGGCTCCTGCGAAGTTCCCGAGGAATAGACGGGCGTCTCCGCGTCGGGAATAGGCGTCCACTTTCTTGGGGTCGGCTTGGATGCGTTCAGCGTTGAGCTTTTCGGCACGGGAGTAGGTTTCCCGAATGGCTTTGCGTTCTTCGGCGGGAACGGGATGAGAAGCGGCGGAGCGTTCCGCTGCAAAAAGTAGCGGGGAGAGGAAGGGCAGGACGAAGAGAAGCAGGCGCAGTTGGATCATGACTTGAAGGTTGGCTTGATGGTTGGCCGAATTGGTTAAAGAATCAAGCGGCGCGGCTGGCTCAGCGTTCGTCCCGGAAGCGCGGACCTACTACTTTGCCGTCCGCGTCCCATTCTTCGATGAGGCCTAGGGGCTTGCCGGCTTGGATGATGGTACGGCTCATCATCTTGCCATTCGGATGGTGCCGCAAGGCAGCTCCGGAAAAGGGTTTGTCTTCGCCGACCTTGTACCAGAGTTGGTCCGCTCGAAACTCGAGGTCGGTGTCCTGGTTCACGGCGGGAAGTTGACCGGGGTCGGTGACGGAAGGTCCGCTGGGAAGAACGACGCCTTCTCCGCACTGACCGGGAAGAACGAATACGGCGGCGATGACGAAGAGGACGGCGGCACCCATCCACCAGAGGGCGGCCTTAGGTATCCAAGTATTGCCCGGAAGAGGTTCCGCAGGTTCGGGAGGGGAGGGAAAAGGTTCGTCTTCGGGCATGGATCGGCGGTGGCGCGGGGCTCAATTGGTGAGGGCGTAAAGGAAGACGTTGCACCCAATGCGGGTGTAGAAGGCATGGGCGAAGTTGCTGATCTCTTCGCCCGAATAGTACTTGAAGATGCGCCACTTGCCGGTTGGTTCTTGAACCCAGAGAGGCCGTTGGCCGGGCTCAGAGTAAATGACGTCGTTGAGCCCATCTTCACGTTTCACTTCGTAGGTGCCGCCGGTGAAGGAGGCTAGCTTTAGGTTTTCGTCAAAGCCTTCGGCGGCCTCCCGTATACGGAAGGATATGGGAGGAATCCATGCGCCGAATTCATCCTTCCCCCAGCCCATGGCGCAGATGGGCGAGGCAAGGACGGCGAGTCGGCCCTTAACCCGCATGCCGACAAAGGAGTAGGTACCTTGGGGCCATTTTTCGCGTTCGACGAAAGTGAGTACCGCTTCGGGAAGCTTTTTTTGGTCGGCTTGGATTTTGAGGTCCTTGTTGTCGGGAAGGCCCTTGTAGAAGCAGCGGAAAAGATCGTGATCTCTGGCGATGGGGACAAAGACTTTTTCGGGATAGATGCCGGCGAAGAGTTCCTTGATTTCGGGGCGTTCTTCCCAAGCGGCGTAGCTATGGCCGAGATCGGCGCCGAGGAAGGAGGCCTTGATGCCGGCGTCGAGATAGAGGAAACCGCCTCGGTCGAGGTATTGCCGGAGGGCTTGTTTTTCTTCTTCGGGGAGGGCGAGGTTGGGTTGCTCGTCACAATTGACGTAAAGGATGGGGTGCTGAAAGAGACGTTCGTCGGTTAGGTTTTCGATAAAGAGGGGGTCGGTGTCGAACTTGGCTCCAGTTTCCTCGTTCATGTGGCGAAGGAGGCTGGGGAGGGCGTCGGGGTAGCGCCGAAGTAGCCCGGCGTCGCTTCGCAAAAGCTGAACGATACGGATGGCGTCGCGGGCGGGAGTGCCTTGGCGGCCGGGAGACTCAGTAATGAAAAGGCCAGCGAAGACGAGCGGAAGAAGGAAGAATGTGGCGAGCAAGCGAAGGTTCATAGCGGTAGACCGCGACGGGAGAATTCGGCCCTAATCAAGGGGGCCACGTCGGCGGAGGAATTCTTTTGCAGAAAGGCACGGAGGATGGGGACGCCGTTTTGAGGGTCGGTGAAAAGACCGTCCATGGCGGCCCGGCGGATTTGAAACTCGTCGTCCCGAAGGGAGCGGTCGAGTACCTTGAGCCAACCAGCAGGGCGGCGGGCGGCGTAGGCCCGAATGGTGTTGGCGCGTACGGCAAGGTCTTCGTCAATCAGGAGGTCGAAACCGACTTCCTCGAAGGCTTCTTCCTGGACATAGGGAAGGGATTGGGCGGCGAAGGACCGGACATCCGTAAACTTGGAGGCGACAAGGGGCTTCATGGTGGCGAGGTCGTAGGTCCGGGAGCGGGCGTTGAGGTTGGCGAGCACGGCGCCGCGGACGGACTTGTCCTGATCCTCGAC
>CAXGVD010000482.1:0-2371 GCA_964012695.1 uncultured Opitutia bacterium | reverse complement strand
ACAAGGCGGAACGCCCGGCGGGGTCTTCCTCGATGCGCCCAATGGCGAAGAGTGTGCTCTCGAAGTCGCGCTCCTTGACGGTGACGGTCTCGATGCGGAGGTTTCGGACCGCCGTCTCGCTCAGCCCGATGAAGGTGGACTTCGGGGCGTCGGCCCCGAAAACCGAAGGACCGAGCATCAAGGCGGCCAAGCTTGGAAAATGTTTTAAGTTCATGGTTGCGGGTTCCTTGTTCTTGGTTGCGGGCGGCTTGGTTCCGTCTCCCCACTTTGACCCGCTGGGTAGCGGCCCGAGACCTCCCGGAGGCGGGCGGCGGCGAAGTGGTAGTCGGCGAGTGCTTCGAGGGCGGTGCTCTTGGATTCCAGCAATTGCTCCTGAGCTCGATGGACCTGAAGGTAGCCAGTTTGACCTCGGCGGTTGGCACCTTGAGAGTCGGCGAGGTTCTTCTCGGCCAAGCGCAGGATTTCCCCTGCGGCGTGGGAGGAGAATTCCCAAGTTGCCAGGCGGTGGCGAAAGGCTTGCTCGTACTCGGAACGTATGCGGAAGCGGAGGGCGGCGGCGGCTTTCTCGGCCCGGGTTCGTTTCAGCTTGGCGAGGGCGACGCCTTCCTGGTTCCGATCGCGCAGGGGCAGGGGGAAGGACACGTCCAGCCTTACAAAGGTGTTGCGTTCCAGTCCGTTCGGGGCGTCCATTTCCCGATTCCAGTTCACGAAGAGTCGGGTGGTGACGTCCTCCCAGCGGCGGGCCTGTTCCAGTTGGAGGGAAGCGAGGGCCTCGTCGATTTCGGCGAGGGCGAGCAAGTGGTCGGGACGCCGTCGCAGGACATCGTCCATTGAGTCGCGCAGGTTGGGTCGGGCCTCGGGGAGGTCGAGCGGGCGGCGAATCTCGATGCTTTCGCTTGGTTCCAGTCCGAGTAGTCGGTTGAGACTAATGGCGAGGGCGCGTTCCTTCGCCTCGGCGTGTTCCACTTGGTGGGCGAGGGTTTGCCCTGTCAGGTCGGCCTGCGTTACGTCCAGCGGGGAGGCCTCGCCTCGCTCAGCTTGGAGCTGCAGGTATTCGGCCACCTCCTCGTTCACGGCGGCGAGTTCCCGGCTTTGCTCGATTTGCCTGCGCTCTACCGCCAGCTTCAGCGTCGCCAGGTCCACCTCTGCGGCGAGCGTCCGACGCCTTTCGGCGACTTCCGCCCGAGCCAGGACGATTTGCGCCCTCCGCACAAGCTTCTCGTCCTGAAGGCGTGAGGTGACGGGAAAGCTTTGGCTGAAGCCTAGGCCGAGTCTTTGCTCGTTTTCGTCAAGACCGAGCGAATCGTCGGCCGCTAACAGTTCCAGTTTTGGGTTCGGCAACCGCCCCGCCCAACGCAACCGGGTTTCAGCTCTTAGGAGTTCCATTTCGGCCAAGCGAAGCTCCGGGTTGTTGCGGTAGGCCAGCAGGATGGCTTCGTCCCCGCTGAGGACGCGCGTGTCGTTGCCTTCGGCTTGAGCTAGAACCTCGTCGGCCCCGAGGTGGAAGCTGAATAAAAAGAGAAGGAAGGTTCGAAAGGTCTTCATTGATGTAGGTTGCGTTGCGGTGAAACGAAGAAGAGGTGACGCCCGGGCGTGCAGGGGAAAGTCCAGCGACGCAGGCGCGGCGAACGAAGGCTCCCGGGCTTGCGGCCCGGCTAAAAAGGCTCAGAGCAGAAAACGTCCCGTGAAGGGCGGAGCCGTTTTTGGGGGAGAGAGGGGGCGGAGTGGTGGCCCGCGCAAATCGTAGGAGAAGGTGAAGGCGGGCGCGGGGACGCTGCTGGCCGGAGTGCCGTTCCATTTGGGATGACTTGATGACGCCTGGCAGCCTCCGAGTCGTTCCGTCTCCACGGTTTGGGCCTCTGGCAGTTCCAGCAGACAGGTCTCGGGGCAGGGCGTATCATTGCCCGTGGCGCATCCGCGGCAACCGTGGTCCTCGTGCGAATGGTCCTCGTGCGAATGGACGCATAGAGTGGAAACGCCTTCGGGAGAAATGGAGTCCGCATGATGATGGGCGTGCCACCCGAACACTTCCAGCAATCCGCAGGTGGAAACCATTTCTCCCCCCACGGGAACCAGCACCAACATAGGTGCCGCAAGAAAAGACAGAAAGCGAATCATGTTTTATCGCTTGAAGCCCTCTAAGGAAAAAGAGCCACATTCCTCTTGTCAAGGTGGAGTCCTATTTGAGCTTCTCCCAATACCTGAGGGTTTTTTCGGTGATTGAGGCTTTTCTTTGAAGAGCACGGTTGTCATTTTCCTCATGTCGCGCTTGCGGCGATAATATTCGAACACCGCCATCAAAAACTTCTGGCTAAACCCGCTTCTGACCCTAATCCTGCTGCTCGCCGGCGGCACCGTCCTGCACGGAGAG
>CAXGVD010000481.1:0-2372 GCA_964012695.1 uncultured Opitutia bacterium | reverse complement strand
CCCATCTCCGTCACCTCTGGAAACCGCTCCATCATCGCCTTGCCCCACGACGGTTTCCGCGTCACCTGCACCTCCGCCGACGACCGCGGACTCCATGTCCAGCACCTAAGCATCGAGCTGGACCCTGAAACCTATGTCGCCCAAATAGCCCCCGCCCGCACATTCACAGTGTACGAGGACATTGAGGAACTCCTCAAGCTCGGCAAGATACGCGGGGGCAGTCTGGACAGCGCCGTCGTCTTAAAGGACGACAAAATCCTCTCCAAGGAGCCCCTGCGCTTCGAGGACGAATTCGTCCGGCACAAGATTCTCGACGTAGTAGGAGACGTCTCCCTCCTCGGTAAACCGATTCGCGCCCACCTTATTTGCGTCCGCCCCGGCCACGCCCTCAACTCCGAGCTTACGGCCCGTCTGGCCGATCGCATGGCCGCAGCGGGCAAGAAAACCTCGAAAAAGGGCACTGCACCGAAAGGCGTCGTGGCCTCCCACGAAACCGAGTTGGACGTGCGGCGCGTACTGGACGTCCTCCCCCACCGCTATCCCTTCGTGATGATCGACCGCGTGGTTTCCATCGACGGCGAGGACACTCTCACTGCCCTCAAGAACGTCACCATCAACGAGCCGTACTTCACGGGGCACTTTCCCGGTCACCCCGTCATGCCCGGAGTCCTCCAACTGGAGGCCATGGCCCAAGCCGCCGGCGTCCTTCTCCTGCGCCGGGCTTCCTCTGAAGGAAAAGTCGCCTTCTTCATGAGCGCCGATAAGGTCAAGTTCCGCAAACCCGTCTCCCCCGGCGACCAACTCGAAATCATCGCCAAGCTGGAAAAAGTCCGCGGCGGAAAACTGGCCACCGCCTCCGCCGAATGCCGCGTAGCTGGCAAACCCGTCTCCTCCGCCCAACTCATGTTCACCCTCGCCGACTCCTCAGAAACCGACTGAACACTGTCCTCCCCCACTCCTCCGTGCTCATGGCCACCGAAATCCATCCCCAAGCAATCGTCGAGCAAGGGGCCGAACTCGGCCAAGGAGTCGTCGTGGAAGCCTTTTGCTTCGTGGGGCCGAAGGCTCGCGTGGGCGACGGTTCCCGCCTCCGCCACCACTGTACGGTGGAAGGAGTCGTCACCATGGGCAAAGACAACGAGGTTCACCCCTACGCTCTCGTCGGCGGCCTCACCCACGACCTCAAGTACGAAGGAGGGGAACCGGAACTGCATGTCGGGGACCGCAATGTCTTCCGCGAATACGTAACTGCCCACGTCGCCACCAAGCCCGAAGATGCCACCGTCATTGGCTCCGACAACGTCTTCCTCGCCTACAGCCACGTGGCCCACGACTGCGTGATCGGTGACCACCTCGTCATGAGCAGCCACTCGGCCCTCGGCGGCCATGTCGAAGTGGGAGACCACGTAAATGTCGGCTGGGGTGCCGGCGTGCATCAATTCTGCCGCCTCGGCCGCCACTGCATGGTCTCCGCCTGCGCCAAGCTCGTGCAGGACGTCCCCCCCTTCATGCTCGCTGACGGAGCCCCCGCCGAAGTCCGCTCCATCAACAAAGTCGGTATGGAACGAGCCGGCTTCTCCCCGAAGGAAATCGAGACCGTCCGCATTGCCTTCAAGACCCTTTATCGAAAAGACCTCAACCGAAGCCAAGCTTTGGCCGAACTGCAAGAAGCGGAAAACGCCTCACCCCTCGCCTCGGAAATCGCCGCCTTCGCTCAAACCGGCGGCAGAGGTCTGGCCTAGGGCTCCATCTCTTCCGACAAGGCGGCGAGAAGTTCCCAGGAGTAAAGGCCTGAGTCATGTCCGTCGGAGAAGACGAGCCTCACGGCGTAGTTCCCAACGTAGTGGAAGCCGACTAGGGCGACGCCTTGGTGGTCGCTCAGCCCTTGCCCTCCACTGACGTTACCGAAGAGATCAGGCTCGCCCACGTTTTCGGCGCTAGGAGAACGGGCCCGGAGAAAAGGAGCGGAAAGAAAGGCTTCCCGTCCGTCCGCCCAAGCGAGAGCAAGTTCGCCGCCTATCAATTCGAGACGCGGATGAATAGCGCTCCGGACCATCAAGGAATCAGGCGAAGGAATCCAGACTCGTGCCGGCGGAAGGCGGGTTGGAGGGATGATCGCCCGCCCTGTAATAAGGGTCCAGCACTGCATTGTTGTTCGGTCGGCTGAAATCCTCCCCAGGTTCGGCGGCACGGTCGAAACTCTCCATCTCCTCGCGGATAAGCTTTTCCTGCAAATCCACGTCCTGCAGATCGGCGTCCTCGCTGTTTTCCTCCCAGTACTTTGCGTTGTGGGCGCTGCCGGGACCAGGCTCTGAAGGCAAAGCGCTGTCCTCGACCACGCGCCAGTCGGGATCGCGTGTGCCGTCAAGACC
>CAXGVD010000480.1:0-2380 GCA_964012695.1 uncultured Opitutia bacterium | reverse complement strand
ACTCCCCATCGTAAACGTTCCCGGCTCCACCCAAAGCATCTCCAGAGACAAGTCGGGTACCGTAAAAGTGTCTCCCGCCTTGTTGGAGGAGGAGTCCGACTGCTCCCCCTGCGCTTCCTCTTGCCGAAAAACGGACGTCCAGGCCTTCGTCGCATAGTCATAGAAGCGGCGGGGCTTTTTCGATTCCCGCAGGTAGTACAACCAGCCTGCGGGATCGTGGCGATAGACGTATGGGTAGACCTCTTGGCTCGTCCAGCACCAGCCCAAGTCCAAGTCCCAAAACCAAATGGAATCGAGGGTTTCCCCAACCGGGTATATCCAGCCGTGCTCGACGTGGTAGTGCCATTCGGAGGAGCTCGGGAAATAAAACCCGAACCAATCCGCCTCCCGCCAACCATTGCCTCGGACGGTTCCCGCATTGTCCAACGCGCTTGGAACCTTCTCGAACACTGCCGACACCGTCGTGATCGTTTCCACCGTTATGGTCAGCGGGTTTGCCGCGCCTGTGGCGTCTCCGCTCCAGCCCGTGAAGCGATAACCCTCGCTCGGCGTCGCCGTAAGCGTGACGGTGGAACCGGAGGCGACTTGACCTCCGCCAGAAACGGAACCTCCCGCGGACGGCGAGGCTGCCACGGCGACGTTCACTTGTTGCGGCGGGGAAGCGTTGCCCGAGAGGTCGGGTATGCCGTCGCCGTCGCTATCCGGGATGCCGGACAGCTTTACGTAGTAGAGGATGCCTCGGACGCGCTTCTGGGCGTGGTAGACGTCGCCTTGGCGGGTGAGGGTAATGGAATCGGTAAAGGTATCCTGTCCGAAAAGGGGATTGAGGCCCGAAAGTCGGGAGTCGCCCAGGGAGGGAAAGGGCAGGTCGTTCAGGGTAACGGTGTCCGTTCCGTTTACGCTCATGGCGCCCGTCGCCTCTACGGTTCCGGACAGGAGCGAGCCCTTCAACTCCAGGTCGGTCTCGTAGCTGCCGGCGCCTTGCCCATAGACAAAGGAACCTTTGGCTTGCGCGGGAGTGACGGGGGTGACGAAGTCGAATCCATCCTGGTTAAGACCAAACGCGGAAGGAATGTTTGTGGACTGTTTCACGTAGGCGCGAGTAAGCACGAAATCATACCCGCCCGCCGCCTTGGTGAAGGATGAGTTGGAAAGGTCGTAGTTTATGTAATAACTTCCCGCCCGCCAAGTGGCGGAGCCGTTGACGATTACCGAAGCGGCCAATTCCTTTTCGAAAAAATCGGATAGGCCGTTCCCGTTGCCGTCCAGGCTCTCGGTGTCGGAATAATCCACGGTTCCGGTGAAGACGCCGTCGGGCACGCCGGGACCTATTGAGAGGTCGCCGGTGAATCCCAGTTCCGTGGAGGCGAGGTCATACCGGGTCAGTTGCACGTTGCTGAAGTCGATCTCGGAGCCGGTGTCGTTGTCGATGGCTTCGCGGAAATTCACCAGCTCGCTTATGATTTCAATGGTGGCGGAGGCCTGCCCGAAGACAAAAGCTGCCGGGAGGGAGAGGAAGAGGGGCAAGGCGAGGCGAGGAAGGAGTTGCGTGATCTTCATCGATCGGAAAGGGTTTAGGAGAGTGTTGGCAAGGGAATACGCCACTCATTGTTCGGGTGACAAGTGTATTCGATCCCCTTTCGAGATAAAAAGTTGCAAGGTTCGTGACCTAAGTTGCGTTGGACTTTTCAGGCTGCCGATGGAAAGCTTTATCCGGCGGGGGCTTCCGCTGCCGGCGCGGGGAGGCAAGATTTGCCGGCGGGGCAAGGAAACCTTGTTGCGGGAGCGCGAAACGTGTCGGCGGAAGGAGGAATTCGGGCGGCGGGAGAAGGAAATCGCACGGCGGGTAGAGGAATCCTCTCCGCGGGAACGCGAAACATGCCGGCGAAGGCGAGACGGGCGGCATGGTGGCCCTCCGCAGGCCAGTGTTTATGAGGGTTGGGAACTTTTTTTCAAAAAAATCAGTCGGTTTTGGAATTTTACGTGTAACTACATGTAAGGAAGCAAATCCGCTTCCCGTAAATTACAAATTAACATGATAAAGAATATAAAAAGAGTCATAGATTCGGGCGACAAGATCGCCTCCAGTTGGGCAAGGAACGCCGCCGAGAAATCTTTCGGCGGGGTTACCTTGCAGCAGTTCCGAAACATGCTGAACAGGGCCCACCAAGCGGTCGCCGAGGTAGAGGCGGGCCTGCAGGTCCTGCAACGGTTGAGGGTCCTGCGGGACGAAGTCCTGAAGGACTTGTGGGCGCTGATCAAACAGGTGAAGCGCGGGTTGCTTGGCGACCCCGACCATGGGCCCAACGATCCCATGGTGAAGGAGTGGGGGAACAAGCGGGAGGAGGAATACGACTCCGGCTTGACGAGGCGCCCGAGG
>CAXGVD010000479.1:0-2395 GCA_964012695.1 uncultured Opitutia bacterium | reverse complement strand
GGCGGAGCCTCGGCGGAAGACGACTCGTAGGGACTGCGAAAGGGTCTCGGACCAGATTGGGGCGGGCTCCGCTTCTCAGTCCTCGGGCTCGTCCTTGGCGGCGAGAACTTCCCGGAGGATTTCCATCCTTTGCTCCCTGATCTTCGCTTCACGAACTTCTTCGGCGGTGCGGGGACGTTCCATTGAGGCCATTTCCCGGCGTAGTTTGCGCAGGGCGATTTCCTGCAGTTGGCGGACTCGCTCCCGGGTGACGCCCATGAGTTCCCCGACTTCTTCGAGGGTGAGAGGGTCGCGCCCATCGAGGCCGTAGCGCAGGCGAATAATGTCCGCCTCCCGGGCTTCCAAGCGCGCAAGCACGAGGTTCACGTCTCCAGCGAGGGATTTGTCCTGGAGACATTCGTAGGGGTCGGCGGCCTTGTCGTCGGGAACCAGATCACCGAAGGTAGAGCCGTCTTCGTCCCCCACGGGAGCCTCCAGCGAGGCGGGGCGGGCGGCCACGGACTTGAGGTGGGTGACGCGTGCAACGGGCATTTTCATTTCGGCGGCGATTTCGTCGTCCGAAGGGTCCCGACCGAGTCGTTCGACGAGGATTTCCTCGGTCTTGCGCATTTGAGAGACGCGGTCGACCATGTGCACGGGGAGGCGAATGGTTTTGCTCTGGTTGGCGAGGGAGCGCTTGATGGACTGCTTGATCCACCAGGCGGCGTAGGTGGAGAGTTTGCCGCCTTTGGTGGGATCGAAGCGTTCGACGGCTTTCATCAGGCCGATGTTACCCTCGGAGATGAGGTCAAGAAGGGCGAGCCCAAGATTGGCGTAGTCCTGGGCGATTTTGACGACAAGGCGGAGATTCGCCGTGATCATTTTCTGACGGGCCTGCTCGTCGCCTGCTTGGATGCGTCCGGCAAGTTCGACCTCATCCTCGATGGTGAGGAGGGGGACTCGAGCGATTTGCTCAAGGTAGATGCGGAAGGCTTCTTCTTCGTCGGGCATGGCGGGGAGGCTCAGGAGCGGGTGAAGCTTTCGGCGAGGGACATGGCCTTGAGCATGCCGCGGGCCTTGTTGAGGGTTTCGTGGTATTCGGCACGAGGGGATGAGTCGGCGACAATGCCCGCACCTGCCTGCAGGTGTAGTTTGCCTGCGGCGACCATTGCGGTGCGTATGGCGATGCAGGAGTCGTGGTTGCCGTCGTAACCGAAGTGCCCGAGGGCTCCGGCGTAGACTTGGCGGCGCAGGCCTTCGAACTCGGAGATGATTTGCATGGCTCGGACCTTGGGGGCGCCGCTCACAGTGCCGGCGGGAAAGGTGGCCCGCATGAGGTCGTAAGCGTTTTTTCCAGGTTCCAGCTTGCCCACGACTTGAGAGACAATGTGCATGACGTGGGAGTAGCGCTCGATCACCATGTACTCGGCGGCCTGCACGGTGCCGTATCGGCATACCCGGCCAATGTCGTTGCGGGCAAGGTCAACCAGCATGAGGTGCTCAGCCCGTTCCTTTTCGTCGGCGAGGAGGTCTTCTTCCATGGCCTTGTCCTCCTGCTCGTCCTTTCCTCGGGGGCGGGTGCCTGCGATGGGACGGATGAGAACGTCGTCGCCCGTCAGGCGCACGTGAACCTCGGGCGAGGCCCCAACCACCGAGAAGTCTTCACTCTCCAGCAAAAACATGTAGGGAGACGGGTTGACGGCTCGCACCGCTCGGTACAAGTCTAGGGCGGAGCGTTCGTAGGGCAGGCTGAATCGTTGGGAGAGAACAACTTGTATGACGTCCCCCGCCCTAACGTATTCCTTACAGCGTTCCACCAGTCCCTCGAAATCTTCCTGTGAGAAGTTGCCGACAGGGTTTTCGGCAGGCTCGACGGGGTCCAACTTCGCGGGAATCAGATTGGAGGGGGCACCTAAGGCGGAGATGGTCTCGGCGATGCGGCGGGCGGCCTCGGCGTGGGCGGCGGGAGGATCGTCCTCGACGTAGGCGTTGGCACAAACGCAGAGGGTTTGACGGGCGTGGTCGAAGATGAGGACGAGATCCGCAATGAGGAAATAGAGCGTGGGGAGACCCAGCTCGTCGCGCTCGGCCACCGGAACAGTCGGCTCCACGCGGGAGGAGTATTCGTAGCCGAGGTAGCCCACGGCACCGCCGGCAAAGCGGGGCAGGTCGTCGAAGGAGGCGTAGCGTATGCCCTCCATCTCCCGCTCCACGATGGCGAGCGGATCGGCGGGAGTGGGAAAGGTTTCACGGGCTCCGTCCCGCGAGGTCACCACGGTCTCATCCTCTCCGCAGGCGATGACTTTTCGGGGGTCGCAGCCCACGAAGGAGTAGCGGCTCACTTGCTCGCCGCCCACCACCGACTCCAAAAGAAAAGCCGGTTTGCGGGCCGAAAGCTTGGCGTAGGCGGAAAGCG
>CAXGVD010000478.1:0-2398 GCA_964012695.1 uncultured Opitutia bacterium | reverse complement strand
TCCTCGGCATCGACCTCACCCAAGTCCGCAACGCCACCCTCGCCACCCTCGACCTCCCCTTCAAAATACTTGCCCCCTTTCTGGTCATGATTTTCGCTTCACTCTTCACAACACCAAACGACAAGAAGGCCCTCGACCGCCTCTACGTCAAGATGAAGACCCCCGTCAAACCCGACCCCGAGGAGGACGAAGCCGAACTCCAAAAGAGCTACGCCGACCCCGCCCGCTTCGACCACAAGAAGCTCTTTCCCAACACTCAACTCGAAGTCCAGCGCCCCACCCGCTACGACTTCGTCGGCTTCCTCGTCTGCTTCGCCCTCTGCTTCGCCATAATCGGCCTGGTCCTCCTCGTCGCAAACATCGGGGCTTAGCCGGCATTTCTCACGGGTTTTCGTCGAGAGGTACCGCGAACATTTAGGTGACAAGGCTTGCCCAAATAAAACCGCAGCGGTCGGGTTGAAAACCTGATCATGACTGAAGCAAGCAAAACACAATCACCAGGGGGCGAATCAAGTCTTAGCAGGAAACCAGAAAGAAAGAAGTCTCAGGACCGGCAAGTCTCGCACAACCCGAACACCTCCAGAACATGGGTCACCTCGGCGAATCCGCGTTCCGCCGCCATGCCCTCCAAATCCTCCTCCACGCATACGTCGATACGCTCAGCTCGCCCGCAACCTCGGCAAGTGAGGTGGTGATGGTGATCGCCTTCGTGAGCCAGGCAATACACCTTCGTACCGTTTTCCCGCACGCCACGCTGGGCGGCCCCAGCCTTCTCGAAGGACTCCAGACAGCGGTACACCGTCACGGGATCGCAGGAACCGGCATCCAGCACCTCGAAGACCTCGTCGGCGGAAAGAGGACCCTCTGCTCCCGCCAAGGCCCGAAGGATGGCCCTGCGCGGCTCGGTCACCCGCAGACCCGCAGACCGCAAGGTCTCCACCGCCCGCTCGAACAAATGCTTATCACACTCAGCCACGACTGCCTGCGTAAAGCGATTTGACCCTGTAACGAACACCCTTACGATGCACCCAGAAAACCATGGCGGAAACGTTAGAGAACGGGCGGGAACGGGAGCAAGCGCGTTTACCGGTATTTGGGAGAAAAAAAACCGCTTGGCCACGCAGGGCCTTCTGGCGAGCCGCTCTCGCCTTCTCCATCGGCCTCCCCGAACTCGCCACTGCCAACAAGATCGCGGGCCACAAATACCTCGTCAAGCGCGGCGACACCCTGAGCCACCTCGCCCTCCGCTTTCACACCACCGTCAAGGCCATCCAGCGGGCCAACGGCTTGAAAGGAGACATCATCCGCATCGGCCAAATCCTAGTCATCCCCTCCAGACTGCCTGAGCTGAAATACATCCGAAACGTCGCAACCGCCACCCGCTCCATCGCGGTGGCCGACGAAAAGTGGAAGTGGCTCGTCGTCCACCACAGCGCCGTGGACTCGGGCAATGCCAAGAGCTACGACTACTACCACCGTAAAGTGAAAGGGATCCGCGACGGCCTCGCCTACCACTTCGTCATCGGCAACGGCAAGAACTCCGGTGACGGCGAAGTGGAAATCGGACCCCGCTGGACCAAGCAACTACGCGGCGGCCACGTCCAACGGACCGAGGTGAACGACCACGGAATCGGCATCTGCCTCGTCGGCAACTTCGAGAAACACCCGCCCACCCGCCGCCAGCTCTCCGCCTTCACCGAACTGACGGACTTCCTCCAGGAAATCGTCCTCGAAAAAAAGTGCCGCTTCGCCGGGCACAAGGAAATAGACCCCGGTCACACCCTCTGCCCCGGACGTCACTTCCCCCTCCAAGCTTTCCACGCCAAGTACGACTGACCCAACTCGTGGGCTTGCCTGCATCCCGCCACCATACGTAAAACCCCACTCATGAAAACCAGCCTCCAACCATCTACCGCAGAGGAGACAACAGCCTCGCAAAAAAATCGCCTTGCTCCCCTTCTGGGCTGGTACGGCAGTATCAAGGCCAACCGTTCCCGAGATATGGTTGCCGCCATCCAAGCCGCCAGAGGCTCCCAAAAATAAACCGAAGTCAACGGCGGGGGACACAACTTCTTGGTAGAGGTCTGGAATTACAAACAAATATGGGGCTGGCTCTACGCCCATAAGAGGAAAAGGTTAAGCAATATCCCTCTTCTCCAAACTCCCTAAAACACAACTTACGGCAAAAATGATGTCCAGTCACCCATTTGCGCTTCTCGCCCTTACTCTCGCTTCACTTGGTTTCTCCGCTTGGGGCCAGCGGCCAAACGTGGTCCTGTTCATGGCGGACGACATGGGACCAGGGGATACCTCCGCCTATTTGGAAGTTAGGTTGACGGCGGAGACAGAACCCGTCGCCAAGACCTTGCGTACACCCAACCTTGAAAAGTTCGCCGGG
>CAXGVD010000477.1:0-2406 GCA_964012695.1 uncultured Opitutia bacterium | reverse complement strand
AAAAGGAGTGAGAAAAGTTGTCGGACGGCCGAAGGTTGGCAAACGAAAAGAAACGCCTTGGCGTGGAAGGTTTTCGAGGTTCCCACAACGAAACCGGACCCGAGAGAGCGCTTGAGCACGAGAATATAATTAAAAAAGAGTGAAAAAGTAACTGCTCGAAAAAGGCACCGTCGCCTTTTGGGTGAAGCCCTGCTCCATCAGCTCTCACATAGGCCTCTGCACCAAAGACGACGTAGGCAATGGAACGGAGGGCTCTTGATAATCTCCCCGTAAGGCTGGAAAGTCCGCGTTCAGTGGCAGTGCCACTCGAAGTCCTCAAGCGTCACATCAAGGCCCGTCTGCAAGGAACGCGCGACGAAAAGACACTTGGCGCCTGCCCCTCCGACCTCCTACCGCTGCACGCTCAAAATCCCGTTTGCCTCGCCGCCCTGCTTTCGCAATCCTCACGCGAGTGAAATCGCCCACCACCACGGAAGCCATCCGGCCCCGCGTCGCCGCCATCGTCGGCGGCACCTCCGGCCTCGGCTTTTCCGCCGCCCGGGCTCTCGTCGCCGCAGGTTGGAAAACCGCCCTACTCGGACGCAACCCGGACAAGCTGAAAGCCGCCCTGGACGAATTGGGGAAGCCCCACGCCGTCGGATTCGTCGGCGACGCTTGCGAATCTGGCTCCATCGAAACCCTCATTGAAAAAGTCGTCGAGTCCTTCGGTCGCCTGGACGCCCTCTATCATGTCGCCGGCGGCAGTGCACGCTCATCCGGGGACGGTCCCCTCCACGAACTCACAGACGAAGGCTGGCACCGAGCCATCGACCTCAACCTCTCCTCCCTCGTCTATTCAAACCGGGCCGCCGTCCGTCGCTTTCTCGAACAGGGTTCCGGCGGCGTCATTCTCAACATGGGCTCCGTCCTCGGCTTCAGCCCTTCTCCTGAACACTTCGCCACCCACGGCTACGCCGCCGCCAAGTCCGCCGTCATCGGCTTCACAAAGTCCGTTGCAGCCCAATACGCCAAGGACGGCATCCGGGCGAACGTCGTCGCCCCCGCCCTAGTCGAGACTCCCATGTCCGCCCGAGCCGCAGGCGACGAGGAAATCCTTGCCTACATCCGAACCAAGCAACCGCTGGACGGCGGCCGCATCGGGGCTCCCGAAGATCTTGACCACGCCGTCCTCTACCTACTCTCCGACGCTTCCAGATTCGTCACCGGCCAAGTTCTAGCGATAGACGGCGGCTGGTCTGTTACTGAAGGCAAGGTATGACCCCGGCAGCCGGCATCGACCTCGGCGGCACCCGCATAAAGGCCGTCGCCTACGACCTCGATGAAGGCGAGGAACTAGAGCGAACCATCCTGTCCACGGACGACGGCGCCTTCTTCGAGCAAGACCCCGCCTGGGCCGGCTCGATACGCGACCTTGTCGCCGACTGGGAAACCCGTTTCGAGACCACCTTCGCCTCCATCGGCGTCGCATCGCCCGGCCTTCCAGCCAAGGACGAGCAAAGCATCGCCCACATGCCTGGACGCCTCGTCGGCGTGGAGGGCCTGAACTGGAAGAAGTTTCTCGATGTCTCCGCCCGCGTAAGCGTCCTCAACGATGCCCAGGCCGGCCTCATCGGTGAGGTCCGCCAAGGCGCCGCCCAAGGCAAGAGCGACGTCCTTCTCCTCACCATCGGCACAGGCGTGGGCGGCGCCGCCCTTTGCGACGGGAACCTCCTCAGGGGACACTTCGGCCGGGCCGGCCACTTCGGCCATATCTCCCTCGACCCCTTCGGCGCTCCCGACGTTTGTAACACGCCCGGCAGTCTCGAAGACGCCATCGGCGACTGCACCGTCGGGCCCCGTTCCTCCGGTCGCTTCAACCGAACCAAGGCTCTCGTGGACGCCTACCTCGCCGGCGACATCGAAGCCCGTTCCATCTGGCTGCGTTCCGTCCGTCACCTCGCCGCGGGCATCGTCTCATTCGCCAACACCTTGGACCCCGAAGTCGTTCTCCTCGCCGGAGGCATCGCCAACGCCGGCGACGCCCTCCTCGCCCCGCTCCGTGACTATCTCGACGAAATGGAATGGCGCCCCGCCGGGCACCAAATCGACCTCCGCACCGCAACTCTGGGCGAATGGGCGGGCGCCCTGGGCGCCCTCCACCACGGAATGAGCGTTGCCGCTCCCTGACTCCACCCTCATTGTCCTCCTCCACATGAAACCCATTCACGACTACTTGGACCGCTCCGCCGAACTCATCGAAATCGTTCGCACGCAGGCCGACGACCTCGCCCGGGCCGCCGCATGGTTCGCCGAGTCCATCCTGACGGACCACGTGGTTCACGTCTTCGGCTCGGGACACAGCCGCATCATGGTGGAGGAATTCTGGCCCCGTTACGGTTCCTTCCCCGGCTTCAACCCCATCGTGGA
>CAXGVD010000476.1:0-2418 GCA_964012695.1 uncultured Opitutia bacterium | reverse complement strand
AGATGCCTCGGTTGAAGGCGAGGAAGTAAATCCAGAGGGCGAGGGGGTCGCGGACGATGAGAAGTTCCTGCGACATGCCGGGAAGGAACCATTTCCTTAGGGCGCCTTCGAAGAGGAGGAGGATGAAGTAGGCCCAGATTAGGCGGCGGATCAGGGTGATTGTCGAATCGCGTGCGAGGGGACGCGGAGCGGCGTGGACGATGGCCCCTGCGTGTGGGATGCTTGGTGCTTCGGATGCGCTCATCGGCGTGTAGTCGCGTCTTTAGGCTGTTTGCAGGTTCGCGCCTTTGGGGAGGTGTTGCAAGGCAAAGTCGAGAATGGCGTTGGCGTAGCCCGACCAAGGGTAGGCGGCGGCCTTCTGAGCGCAGGCTTCCCGCATGGAGCCGAGTTGGTTGCGGCGGGCTTGGAACCATTCGAGTTTCTCGGCGATGGCTTCGGGGGAGCGAATGGGGACGAGGAAGCCTGTGCGGCCTTCTTCGACGAGGTCAGTGCCGCCTGCGTTCGGGGTGACTAGGAGGGGGAGACCGCAGGAAAGAGCTTCCTGTTGGACGAGGGCGCGGCCTTCGATGATGGAGGGGAGGGCAAAGACGTGGTGTTCCCGCATGGTGGCGAGGACTTGGGGGCGGGGTATGGGGGGGAGGTGCCTGAAGGGAGGGAATTCGGAGCGGTAGAAAGAGAGTGGTAGGGAGGGGGTTCCGAGGACGGTGAGGCGAAAGCTTTTTTCGTCGAGGAGGCGAAAGGCGGCGAAAAGATCGGCTAGACCTTTTCTCTGGGACATGGAGCCCACAAAGAGGACTTTGAGGGGGGAGTCAGGCGAATCATTTACGGGACGGGCATTTCGTATGTCTGACGGGGGGCTTCCGAAGGGTGCGAGGAGACAGGGCTTGGAGTTGCGGATTGCGGAAGGTATGGAGTCTAGGACGAAGGAACTTGGACAAGTGACGAGATCGGCGAGACGAAGTTCTTGGTCCTTGCGGTGAAGTTTTTCTTCAGGCTCACGAGTGGTTTCGAGCGTGGGTTCCCAGTCGGGGTAGCGTTCAGCTTCTTCGGCGAGGAGACGGCGTGAGGTTCTCCAGTGGGCGATGGGTAGTTCGTACGATCGGAGGGAGCCGCATGACTCGGCGGCGCGGAAGGTATGGAGCGCGCCGTCTTCATAGGCGTGGACGATTTGCGGGGGGGAGAGGGGGAGGGCTCGGGCGACGGCTTGGTCGAGGCGTTCGTAGGTTTGGTCGGCTAGGCGTCGGCGGCGTTCGTGGGAGGAGATGCGTCCGGCCGCGAGGCGGAAGGTTTCGTAGAGGGGGTGTAGGTGGAGTTTGTGGTTCGGGATGGGATAGGCACGGTGCTTGCGTAGGGGCGGGACGAGTTGCGAAAGGGGGCCGGGTGAGGTGGAGGAGGCTAGGGTGGTATGGAAGCTGTGGAGGAGGTTGCGGCTTTGGATTTGTTCGAGCAGAGCCCGGACGAAGGTGTTTCCGGTGGGGTGGGAGACGAGGAAGGTAGGTTTCACTTTCGGGTTTTGCTTCGACCGAGGCGGCGGGAGAGGTGGTGGGAGGGCGTCTCGATGACGCGGTGAAAGAGCCAAGCGACGAGGATAGCCAGAGGCACGAAGGACAGGGAGACCAGGAAATTGGTGGGCTTGTGGCCGAAGGCGTTGCGGTAGAGTAAGCCGCAGAGCTTGAAGAAGGGGAAGTGAATGAGGTAGAGGGAGAAGGATATGTTTCCGATCCATGCGAGGGTGGAAGAGGCGAGTTGGATAAGGCGTGGGGCATCCTCGTTTGCTTTTCGGCCGACGACGAGCAGGAAGACGACGACGTAAAAGGCGCCCCAGAGGAAGTACTGCATGGCGGAGGGAACGTTTTCCATGCGTGCCCAGAGTCCCATGGCGAGAAGGACAGCGCTGCCGACGTAGTGGGCGGGACCGGGCTTGGGCCAGTCGTTTTTTCGATGGCGTTCGGCGAACCATGCGCCCGAGAGCCAAAAAAGCCAGAAGAGAGCGGAAGTGAAGGTAATCCAGACGAAACCCTGCTCGGCGAAGAAGAGGGCCAGGGCGGCCAAGGCGAGGGCGGCGATGCCCACGGTGGTGGCTCCGAAGCGCTCCCAGGCGAGAAAAACGAGGGGGTAGAGGAGGTAGAATTCCATTTCGACGGGAATGGTCCAGAGGGAGGGGTTGCTGAGGAACTGTCCTGCTTCGGGAGGGTAGTTTTGGGTGAGGGTTGCGGTGCGGAAGATGCGGTCCGAGGAGAAGGTGGAGTCGCCCCAATGGGTGTCGCAGGTCCACGCCACTGCGGCGGTGAAGAGGATTGCGGCGAGGTAGGGGGGGTAGATGCGGAGGAAGCGGCGGACGAGGTAGCGGGGCCAGGGCATGGCTTGCTTTTCGGCGTTGGGGTAGTGGATACAGAAGCCGCTGATGATGAAGAAGAG
>CAXGVD010000475.1:0-2419 GCA_964012695.1 uncultured Opitutia bacterium | reverse complement strand
CTCCTGGAAGAGAAGACGGACAAGTCCTGAACGAAAGCACCGCCTTCAAACTTGGATATTCGTTGTTGGGTATTGGACATTCGCCCTTCCCCGGCCCGCCCCACTACGAGGTTTCGCCCGCAGGCAAGATGGCTACGCCACTTTCCCCGTTCCCGGCAACGCGCTTGCCTTGGGGCGGGGATTCGGCATGATGTCGCGCCTTTTCCCATGAAACGCACGCACCACTGCAACGAACTCCGCAAGGCGGACGCGGGGAACCCGGCCACCCTTGTGGGTTGGATCGACTCCGTCCGCGACCACGGCGGCATCCTCTTCATCGACCTCCGCGACCGCGAGGGAAAGACCCAGCTCGTCCTCGACCCCGAGAACGCCGAGCTGACCGCCCTCTTCCCGCAACTCAAACCAGAGAGTGTGATCGAGGCCCATGGTGAAACGCGCGAGCGCGAAACCGAGGTTGTGAACCCCAACCTGCCCACGGGCGAAGTGGAGGTGCACGTAACCTCCATCGTCATTCACAACCAGTCCCAGACGCCCCCCTTCCCTCTCGACGACTCCGCCGATAAGGTCGGCGAGGAAATCCGCCTTACCCACCGCTACCTCGACCTCCGGCGCCCCGCCAACCTGGCCACACTGAAGCTGCGCCACCAAGCCTCTATGGCGATCCGGGAGTACTTCGACGCCCAAGCCTTTCTGGAGGTCGAAACCCCCATGCTCTTCAAGAGCACGCCGGAGGGGGCAAGGGAATTCCTCGCCCCCAGTCGCCTCAACCCCGGCCAGTTCTACGCCCTCCCCCAGTCCCCCCAGCAGTACAAGCAAATGCTCATGGTTGCGGGTGTGGAGCGTTACTACCAGCTCGCCCGTTGCTTCCGCGACGAAGACCTCCGGGCCGACAGACAGCCCGAGTTCACCCAAATCGACCTAGAAGCCTCATTCATAGACCGTGAGGACATGTACGCCCTCATCGAGGGCCTGCTCAAGGAGGTGTGGAAGAAGACCCTCGATGTCGATATCGAGACGCCCTTTCTCCGTATGCCCTTCCGGGAAGCCATGGACCGCTTTGGCTCGGACAAGCCGGACATGCGTTTCGGCCTGGAGATTCAGGACTTCTCGGAGATTTTTCGAGTCTCCGGCTTCAAGGTCTTCTCCGGGGCGGTGGAAAGCGGCGGCGTGATCAAGGCCTTCAACGCCAAGGGGCTGGCCGACCTCACCCAAGGCGAACTCAAGCACTTGGAGGACGTCGCCAAATCCCTCGGAGCCAAGGGGCTGGCCTTCATCAAGTCGGAAAACGGCGAGTGGAAGTCCCCCATTCTCAAGTTCCTCTCCTCGGGGGAGCAAAACGCCCTGCGGGACAAACTGAAAGTGGAGGAAGGAGACGTCGTCTTCTTCGCCGCGGGTCCGTGGGAAAGCTCCTGCAACATCCTCGGTCGGGTCCGACTGGAGAGCGCCGTCATGCTGGAAAAGCGCGGCAGGATCGAACGTTCCCCCACCGACTGGAAGTTTCTCTGGGTGATCGACTTCCCACTCATGACCCACGACGAGGAGCAGGGCCGCTACGTCGCCTCCCACCACCCCTTCACCGCACCCGTGCCCGAAGACCTTCAGTACCTCGACTCCGACCCCAAGCGCGTGCGCGGTCAGCACTACGACATCGTGCTCAACGGCGTGGAACTAGGCGGCGGCTCCATCCGGATTCACCAACCGGAGGTGCAGAAAAAGGTCTTCGAGGACGTCCTGGACATCCCGCCGGAAGTGGTCCAAAGCCGCTTTGGCTACATGCTGGAGGCTTTTTCCTTCGGAGCCCCGCCCCACGGCGGCATCGCCCTCGGATTGGATCGTCTCGTCGCCATTCTCGCCCAAAAGGAAAGCATCCGGGACGTCATAGCCTTCCCCAAGACCCAAAAAGGCCAAGACCTAATGACCGACAGCCCTGGCACGGCAACCGAACGCCAACTGCGAGACCTGCACGTCCGCTCCGTTCTCCCCGAACCGGAACAAGACTGAGGGCGGCGGGGCTACGCCTAAGACCTATAGGCCTCATTCGGCCTATAAGCAAAAAGCGAAATCGACTTAGGCCGCCGAGTCCTTTCCGAGGCGACTTCGTCAGGAGCGACAGGCATTTCCGCTTGCGGCCCGTATTTATTTAAACTTTATCGACGGCCATGGCCAAAGTAACGCTAAACAAGGACGGGACTCCCCGGAAAAAGGGGAGCGGAAAAACGAAGGGTGCGGGTTGCTACGCCAAAATCAGTTGGCGGGATCTGAAGCGATTCGTGGGAACGGAGGTGCCGATTCCAGTGAGTCGCGTGTGGTTGCGTGGTATGGGAGCGGAGGTGGAGAAATACGTGGAGGCTCCAGCTGAAGTTTCCGTCTCCGCCGAGGCCGAGCCGACGGCGAGCCGAGACAACCTGAGTCGATCCAC
>CAXGVD010000474.1:0-2425 GCA_964012695.1 uncultured Opitutia bacterium | reverse complement strand
TTTCGGAACGGAAATAGTGGCGAGACGGTTCAATGCGCCTCACCACGACCAACCCGATTCAATGGCCCGCGTGACGCATCTACAAAGCATTTCCCGTCACACCGCGGGTCACTGGAGCATGTAAGGGTTCACTGGTGACTTTGGGGAAGTGGTGGCCTGAATGTCGTCACCACGCATATCTTCAAGGTCCGCTCTCAGGGTCTTCGTATACATCGGAGTTCGAACGCAGCCTGGGTCGGGGTAAGTGGCGAGCCGAAGTCTTCATTGCTAAAGTTCTCCTTAGCCGCCCGTACGATCAAGGGTTAGACTGTATTTTCTGCGTCAAGCGTTCTGCAAGGACGAGAACGACAGCCCTCGATCGGGTCGTTGGAGGTAGTCGCCAAGATTCTTCGTTAGGTTAGCCAACCGACCGAACCACGAGATGTCCCGATGGAATTCATCGCGAGGGGGCGTTTTTTTCCCTCCTCGAAGAATGAAGTTTGACTGCGAGCAAGAATCTGGAAAAGCAAGGTGCGTGTCGGTGTTAAAAACAAGAACGAAGGAGCGCATGCGCTTCCCCTTGTTGCTCAGAAAGGCGTGGTTCAGTCTAAATCAGGCATTTCGGGAACGTTTGTCTCACACCGGCCTCACGCCCGCTCAGTTCACCGCCCTGCGCTGGTTGTGGGAAAGTTCGCCCGAGTCTCTCTCACAGCGGGAATTGGCGGATTTGACGGCCAGCAACCCCAACAACGTAGCCGATTTGGTGGAACGGCTGGAGCGCAAGGGCTGGATACGGCGGGAACGAGATGTCAACGATTCTCGCCGGAAAGTTCTCAGTCTCACTAGCCAGGGGCTGGAGGCGTATGCCGAGGCCCGGGGGGAAGCCCTGTCTCTTCAGGAGGAAGTCCTCGGCGCCGTACCTGCCGATGAACGCGAGGAATTTCTCGCCCTGCTCGCCCGCATCAACGAAAACCTGTCCCGCGAGGCCGAGGCTTCTGCTGGTTCCTCATGACCGACGTTTTTTCGGAAGAACAGCGCTCCTACGTGATGAGTCGGGTGGGCTCCAAGAACACCAAGCCCGAATTGCTGGTCCGCTCCTTCCTTCACCGAGTCGGTTTCCGCTTCAGGATACACGGGCGCAAACTACCGGGTAATCCGGACTTGGTTCTGCCCAAGCATCAGACCGTGGTCTTCGTACACGGATGCTTCTGGCACAGGCATAAAGATTGCCGGCGGGCCACAATGCCCGCGTCCCGCGTGGAATTCTGGAAAGACAAGTTCGACAAGAATGTGGCCCGCGATCGCAAAAATCTTGCCCTTCTGAAGGAAACGGGCTGGCGTGCAATCGTCCTATGGGAGTGCGAGATCGCCAACGTGAAGGGGCGCGAGGAAAGACTAGCCAAGCTGGCCGAAGAAATCCTGAAAGACTAGCCCAAGTAGGGGTGGCTCAGGGATTCGTCCAGACCGCGAAGGTCATCGCCTATCGAATTCACTGATTGCCGCAGGCGGTTTATCCGCGTGTTCAGTCCGCCCACGCGGTGGCCCAGCATGCGTTGCTGGGTCTCGATAGCGAAGCGATCCATCCCTTTCGAGCCCGCAATGGCGTGGGCACTTTCCCAACTCGTCATCGGCCAGAAAAAGCCAACAAGGGTGAGAAACAGCCCCGCAATGGCGTGGTAAGGCTCGAACATGTCCCGGAAGGCCAGGCTAGCGGCCACACCGATCAAGCCGATAATCACCAGAAGCATAGAGATCGTAAAGGTGACGTGGCGCTTGGCCTTGCGCTTTTCGGGGTTTCGAAAGTTGTCGATCAAGGCAACCTTAAGCTTTCCCAAGCCGTCAATCTGCTTCTCCAATCCGAGGATTTCTTCCTCCATATTGGCCCGTTCCGTATCGAGTCGATTGCGCTTATTTTCGGCGGCTTGCCTTTTTTCGGCCCAAACCTCCTCGGCGCGGGCCCGGAGGTCCTCCTCGTCGAAGCCCCCACCGTAAACATGCTCCTTATATTGATTGGTCACGGCGGCGGATTCAGCATTTAGCTTGTAGGAGCCGGATGAAAGCTGCTCGAAGTGGTCCGGAGCAGCCTCAACGAAGCGGAGAATATCTTCAGTCTCATGCTCGGTAAACAGGCGTTTGAGCAGGTCGGAATCAAAACAGTGGAAAAGGCTCAACAGAAGAGGTATCCGACGTTGCCTCGAGTCGGAAAAGGCTTGCGTGAAGGCCAAGTAGCTGTCGGCTCGGAGTCTCCAGACGGAGGACTCCTCTGGCCGGAGGGAGGCGTGAAGAGAGAGAGCCCGCTGACGTAAGTCGTCGGCGAGGGACAATGCACCTCCGGGGCCGAGTTGGGCAGCGCTCTTGTTGTTCTTCAACCAATGAAAGGCAAGGGATGCCTCCTTGCGTTGATCGAAGAACATACTGAGGGAGTCGATTGTGAAAGCGGGCAGGT
>CAXGVD010000473.1:0-2444 GCA_964012695.1 uncultured Opitutia bacterium | reverse complement strand
CACCCCGCCATCAGCAGGGCGACGAACATGGCGAATAACGTAGCTTTCATATCCCAAACCCTAACCGCCCCACGGCCCCGGTCAAGCCTGCGGGGGCTTTTCTCAGAAGTGCGGGATGGTGTTTTCCCTATCAGCCTGGGACATTCCAACCTGCCAATGGGTTGGGACATTGACTTAAAGGGAGCAAAAGGGGAGTATCGGGGCATGGAAAATTCGAGCAAGCCCGATGACCCGTGGGGTCCGCCAAAAATGTCCGGCGAGGATAAAGAGACGGAACGGAAACCCTTCCTTAACTTAATCAGCTGCATCCTGTTGTTTGTTGGCGCAGCAAGCATCATCAGCTATTGGGTGTTTATTCCTGACTTGGCTTTGTACCTCACTCTTTTCGAGGTCCCATTCATTGGCTTCTTGATTCTAGCGTTTCATAAAGGATGGATAAAACCGGGCCAAGGTACCGGCTTTTGATGAATCATGAGACCCTTTGCGCGTATTTCGTTTCCGGCTAAACCGGTCTTGAGCGCGGCCATTTTGGCGATGACCTTGGTGGCAGTGGCGTCCGCGGCTCCTCGTCCCAACGTCGTTCTCATCATGACGGACGACATGGGCTATTCCGACCTCGGTTGCTACGGGGGCGAGATTCGGACCCCTCACCTGGATTCCCTGGCGAAGGGCGGCCTGCGCTACACGCGCTGCTACAACACCTCCAAGTGCTGGACTACGCGCATCAGCCTGCTCACGGGGCTGTACCACCAACGCACCGGGCGGGACTTCGCGAACACGGCCTTGGCGGGCGAGGTCCTGCGGCCCGCCGGTTACCGCGCCTGGTGGTCGGGCAAGCACCACGCCTCCTTCAATCCCCACAAGCGCGGCTTCGATCACTTTTCGGGCTTCCTCGGCGGGGCCATCAACTTCTGGAACCCCGGCGACAAAGCCCGCCCCGGCGAGCACGTTCCCGGTTGGCGGGCGGTCTACACCTGGGCCTTCGACGACAAGGAGGTCCGCCCCTACCTTCCCGACAAATCCTTCTACGCCACGGATACCTTCACCGACTGGGCCCTCCACTGGCTGGACGAACCACGCGGAGAGGACGAGCCCTTCTTCCTCTACCTCGCCTACAACGCCCCCCACTGGCCCCTCCATGCCCACGACAAGGACGTCG
This sequence comes from uncultured Opitutia bacterium, assembly GCA_964012695.1. Taxonomy (GTDB): domain Bacteria; phylum Verrucomicrobiota; class Verrucomicrobiia; order Opitutales; family Seribacteraceae; genus CAXGVD01. Next base: position 1,285 of record CAXGVD010000473.1, on the reverse strand, counting down.
CCCGCTACAAAGGCGTCTACGACGTCGGCTACGAGGCCATCCGCAAGGCCCGCTACGAGCGCCAACTCAAGATGGGCCTTTTCGAGGCCAAGACCGCCCCCCTCAGCCCGCCCGACCACGGCGACTGGAAGCAGCTCTCCCCCGAGCAGCGCCGGCAAGAAGCCCTTCGCATGCAAATCCACGCCGCCATGGTGGACAGCGTGGACCAAAACGTGGGTCGCCTCCTCGCCAAGCTGAAGGCGATGGGGGAATTAGAGAACACGCTCATCCTCTTCCTCGTCGACAACGGCGCCAGCCACGAACGTCCGCGCGGACGCGCTGCCCCCGAGGCGCCTTGGGGTTCGGTCGGTTCCTTCGAGGCAATCGGTCGCTCCTGGGCCAACGCCGTCAACTCCCCCTTGCGCCTCTGGAAGGTGCAGGGTCTGGAAGGCGGCGTGAACACCCCGCTAGTCGCCCATTGGCCCGCAGGCATCACCGCAAAGCCGGGCTCCATTTGTCGGGAAACCTGCCACCTCGTCGATTTCCTTCCCACCTTCATGGAGCTGGCGGGCCCCCGGGCGAAATACCCCGGCAAGCTTCCGCCCCTCGACGGAGTCAGCCTCGCCCCCACCTTCCGTGGGCAAGTCCTGAAACGCGGCAAGCCTCTCTTCCACCAGTACGGTACCTGGCAGTCCGTGCGAGACGATCGCTGGAAGCTCGTGCAGCGTCGATCCGACCCGTGGCGCCTCTACGATCTCGATGCAGACCGCACCGAGAACGTCGATCTCGCCGCCCGCTACCCTGAACGAGTCGACCGCATGAAAGCCGAATGGCAACAATGGGCGAAGGAGGTCGGCCTCGCAGGAAAGACCGGCAAGAAGCGAACCAAGAAAAAGAAATAGGCCTCCTCGCAATGACAACGGGGGGAAACCTACGTTCGGGCTGTCGCCGGGGGTGTCGACCTTCCGTCCGGGGCTCCCTTACTGGCCGGCTTTGAAACCGACACGGAAGCCAAGGTTGTTGGAGCGATAGACAGGCGTAGGGCTTTTCCGCTTGGCGGAACGCAGTCCATAGCCGTCGTTGCCCCACGAGCCACCGCGCTTCACGCGATTCGAACCGGACGCCGGCCCCGTGGGATCGGTCACCGTACCACTCGGGTAATCCGCCTCGTACCGATCCGCCACCCACTCCATGACGTTGCCGTGCATGTCGAAGAAGCCCCACGGGTTCGCCGCATACTGACCCACGTCGCGAGTCTGGTTAATTCCACTTTGGCCATAGTTCGCATTCGAGGTCGCGATGCTGT
>CAXGVD010000472.1:0-2446 GCA_964012695.1 uncultured Opitutia bacterium | reverse complement strand
CTTCCTCCGTCCCCTCCCGCCATGCCATCGGCCCACCCGATGCCTCCCAAACCTGCTCCCTTCTCACTTCGCTCCCGCGGAAACTACTTCCTCTTCGCCGCACCTTCGCTCGCCTTCGGAGCCAAGCAAGACTACCCTCTTGCAACAGGTGACCTCGCCGAACTGAAGACCGGTTCCGGTCTCGCCGTGAACCTCGCCTTCGGCAGGAGGTTCGACGCCTGGACCCTCGGCGTGGAACTCGGCTACCGTCGCCTTCCTTACGAGACTTTCTCCCTCCCATCCGCCGGCTCCCTCTCCACCTTCGCCGCGTCTGGAGACTCCACATCCTACTCGCTCTCCCTTCACGGCGGGCGCGACTTCCCTGTCTCTCCTAACCTGAGCTTGCGAACGGGGGTCTCCCTCGGCATCGCCGACAGACGGGAAAGCTTTACCCTCCCTGGAATCGCCTCTCCCTTCACCGCCGACGACGCCCGCTTCCACGGCTCCCTACAAACCTCCCTCGAATACTTCTTCAGCCCCCGTTGTCACCTCCTCCTCGGCTACCGCTTCACATACCTGCACGCACTCTCCCCCTTCGATTCCCTTCCCATACATCAAGCCGAACTGGGCCTAAACTGGAACCTTTGAATAGGAGCCCCGGACTCTATCCAGATGAGACTCGCCACGAGCTTGCTCTCGATCGCCATCACGGCGACTATCACCCCCAAGCTCTCCGCCTCGGAAGGCTGGAACCGCTTCCGAGGTCCGAACGGCTCGGGCGTGGCCCAAGTGAGTCGCCCGCCAATCAAGCTAGGAGAAGAAACTACGGCTTGGAAGGTCCCCGTTCCCGCCGGTCTTTCCTCTCCAGTAGTGTCCGGCTCCCGTCTGTTCCTAACGGGCGTTGAAGATGGACGACTCGTCACCCTCGCATTCGACAAGGCAACGGGCAGACGCCTTTGGTCCCGCAAAGCCCCAGAAGTCTCAATCGAAAAAGTCCACCAAGCGAACGGCCCCGCCACGCCCACTCCCTTGATCGATGAGAATCGCCTCTTCGTCCGCTTCGGCTCCTTCGGCCTACTAAGCTACGACCACGAAGGACGCGAACTCTGGCACAAGCCCCTACCCCTAACCCAAAGCCTCTACGGCTCCTCCACATCCCCCATAGGCTACGAAGACAAAGTCATTCTCGTGCTCGACGACGACGCCAACCTCCCTCAAAGCCGCGTCAGTCGCTCCAAAATTCTGGCCGTTCACAAAGCGACGGGCGAGACCGCTTGGGAAACTCCACGCCCTTTCCACCGAAGCGGTTGGTCCACCCCCATGATTTGGAGCTACGGCAAGCGGAAGGAACTCGTGGTCCTCGGCAACGGCGTCCTACGAGGCTACGCCCTCCCAACAGGAGAGGAAACTTGGTTTGTTCGGGGCTTCTCCCGCGAAACCATCGCCACCCCCGTCCAAGGCGCAGGTCTCCTCTTTGCCTCGGGCTCCAAGCTCGGAGGGGCCGCAGACCTGCAACCCGATCCGCTTCCCTTCTGGAAAGCCGTCATCAGCTTCGACGCCAACGGTGACGACAAGCTCGCCCGCAAGGAGATGACGGAGCCCTTCACCTTCCCCTTTCGCCCCGAGCTTCCCCCTGGCCACCCGGGCTACGGCATGCCCCTCCCCAAGGACAAAAAGCAACGTGAAAGAAAGCTGGACGGCATGTTCCGCTGGATGGACAAGAACCAAGACGGCTTCTGGACGGAAAAGGAGTTTCTCGCCAACCTGCGTATCGGGCACGGGAAACCGCTCCTCGTCGCAGTTCGTCCCGGCGGCAAAGGCGACGCCACCGAAACCCACGTCGAATGGGAACTCAACCGAGGTCTGCCCGAAGTGCCCTCCCCCCTTTTCCACCGGGACCGTATCTACATGGTCCGAAGCGGCGGCGTACTGACCGCCGTGGACGCCAAAACCGGAACCATGCTTTACAGGGAGCGCTTGGGCGGATTCGGCCAGTATGTGGCCTCTCCCGTCATCGCGAGGAACCACCTCTACCTCGCCTCGGAAATCGGACTCGTTTCCGTAGTCCCGACAGGCGAATCCTTCGAAATCGCCCATCAATACGACCTGAAGGCCACAATAGAGGCCACGCCCGCCTTAGACGAAGACACCCTCTACCTAAGAACGAAAAGTCACCTCCACGCCTTCCGTCAAAAGGAATAATAGAAAGCGACCCGCTGCGATGAGGGCGGCTCTCTGTCCGCGTCTGCATTTGAAAAAGGCTGCTACGGCTTTTGGGGGTGTTTCTTTTGGAAAAGGTCGTAGTGGAGGCGGGCAACTTGCCACATGTAGGTGCCGGTGGCTCGTCCGTACTCGTTGGCGGCGGCGGCTCGGAGGTGGCGGAGGGCCTCCTTGTTTCGCCCGTTCAGTTCGTGATGGATGCCGACGTAGAGGTCGGCGTGAAAGCGAACGCGAATTTCGTAGGCTT
>CAXGVD010000471.1:0-2447 GCA_964012695.1 uncultured Opitutia bacterium | reverse complement strand
AGATCCTCCTGGTGAATAAGTAGGATTCCAAGGATTACGAGTGATTCCATAGAGCAAGCTATGTGTGACCCCCATGTGCCCAAATGCTGGCATGTTAGTTTTTCCTAACATTATGGCGCCGGCCTTTTTTAGTCTTTCGACCACCGGTGCATCGAATGTTCCTTCTCTGGACAGGCGTACGGTTACAAAACGCTCCGGGTATGTAACGGGGTTTTCCCGCATCACTCGCTCCAACCTCTAACTCAACTCCCCCACCCTTGAATATTAAAAACGAAAGTCAGGAATGAGAATAGATATCGAGTTATTATCAGGCCCTTGTTCCTGCTAGGAAACAACCGATATCCAGCGTAATCGGTATTGGATCAGATGGTGTCGATGAGGTTGAGGTTTTTCAGCTTCCAGGTTCGTTGGCTTGCCGGTTCTCGCAGAGGTAACATGACCAAAACCAAAATACCTTTGGCCAGCATCCAAAACGGACGAGGTTGCTTTCAGACAAAAGTACGACAAAGCTCACGCATAGGAAATCAGCGCATTTGAAAAACATCACTAGAGACGACTAAGTATATAAGCTCGCGAAAGCCGTATCCGTTCTCTGCGCACGCTTCAGTAATCCGCTTCAACTCCGCTCGGTCCCGCCAGGTCATGGGGCGACCGCAAGCATAGGTGAGCAGTTTTTCCGTCAAGCCGAGCGTGAAAGGTTCCGTACGCTTCAAAAGGGCGTTCTTCAGGCTGATCGGGTCAGAAAACTCTTCGCCCGAGGGGAGTTTGGCCGAACCATCCACTGCAGCGGCGGGAATCTTATGGGTACTTAGTTTGGCTGGGTGCCAGCGTCGGTATTTATAGTAGGTGGGGCGAAAGCCACCGATGGGATCGTAAAATTCCAGCGGGTAGCCAAATGGGTCGATCTTGGCGTGGCAATCTCGACAGGTCTCGATTGTACTATGCTTTTGTAGGCGCTCGCGCAATGTAGTGGAACCGCGGACATCCGGGTCGAGGGGCTCGACATCGGGTGGAGGAGCTTGAGGAGGGTCACCCAAAAGAGCTTCGAGCACCCACACGCCACGAACGACGGGGGAGGTGTCGATGCCGTTAGCACTTAGAGTGAGCACGGAGGCGTGGCCAATAAGCCCACCGCGTGGAGTACTTGCAGGGAGGCGCACTCTCCTGAAGTGACTGCCAACAACATTCTCAATTCCGTAGTGCCGAGCGAGATTTTGGTTGAGAAAGGTGTAGTTGGAATCGAGAAAGTCTATAAGGGGACGGTTTTGGCGAAGAACATATCGAAAGAACCAACGGGTTTCCTCGCGCATAGCCGTTTCGAGGTCGTGTCGGTAGTATTCCTGAAACTTGAGTTGGTCAGGGGGCATGCTCCCGAGCTTTTCGAGTTGGAGCCAACTCGTGGAAAAACCGTCCACAAAGGCGTTGGACTTTCGGTCCTCAATCATCCGCTCTACCTCGGCCAGCAAAACTTCGGGCTTTGTAATTTCTCCGGAGTCGGCGAGGGCGAAGAGCCGATCGTCGGGCATGGAGCTCCAAAGGAAATAGGACAATCGGTTAGCGAGTTCGTGGGCGCGGAGGCGCCCCCCCGACTCACCCGTTTCCTTAAGGTAGAGAAAGTCCGGCGAGACGAGAACGGCCTTGAAGGCGATACGTAGGGCTTCGGCGGGCGAGCGCTCCAAGTCGGCACGAGCCTTTTCAATAAGGCTAAGGTAGGGGGCGAGGTCATCGTCATTTACGGGCCGTCGAAAGGCTTTTTTGGTAAATTTCTTAAGGGCGGCAGCGAAATCAACCTCCGAAGCGGACCGAGCGTTTCCGAAGAATTCACGTTTTGCCCGCCCCGCAAAGGTATGGGGCAAAGGACCATTGAAGCTGAACTCACTGACGCGCATGAGGGGGCCTTTCCATACGTCCGAAATGATGCGTCCGGGAACAGCCGTGGCGGGCTTGACGTGCCAGGCATGTATGCCCTGCTTACCGCGGAACTCGACATCCTTGTGATATCTGGTCAGGATATCTCGCATCCAATAGTCGGACGGACCAGGACCATTCTCCCAGTTGATGAAGGGAATAGCGCCCTCTGAAAGCCAAATGGTCTTCGTGAAGGTTTGAACCTCGTGGTCCTTGAGGTCCCAATAGGCAAGGCGTCTTCGGGACTTCACGCCCCCCGCTGCAAGGCCTTCCTTGCCACGGGCCACATAGAGGCCCAGTCGCATCGGCATGCTGAGATCGGTCGGGATCATCTTGGGATCATAGGGGTGCGTTAACCGGCGAATGGCTTCGGCTGAAACACGAATAGCGTAATAACCGGCATTCCGAATACCGCCTCTATTGGCAAAGTGCTTTGGATAGGTTGCCAAGTCAAATTTGTCCGACAGCGGAAGCCTGCCCGCTCCGATATCAAGATGCTTCCCTGGAACGGGTAGGCGATACATCCACGGGGTTACATT
>CAXGVD010000470.1:0-2450 GCA_964012695.1 uncultured Opitutia bacterium | reverse complement strand
GCGGAGTCGGAGCCGTCCACGATGCTCTGGATCTCCGGATACAGCTTGATGAAGCGTGCAAGGAGGGATCGCTTGCTAAGGTCCTCGAAGCCGGGATTTAGCATAAGGGCCTGAGCGAGGTCCTTGGCTGTCTCCCCGTCGGAGCCGGAAAAGATGTCGGGAATTAGTTCGCGATCTTCACCGAGAACGTCGGCGAGAGGGATTCGGCGAGTAGTAGCGTTTTGCAGGGCCTCGTAATCAATAGCGGAGAAGACGGCGGAAAGCAGACGCGGCGTGATGAGGGGCTTGAGGATTTTCTCGAACTTGGAGAGACTGCGAAACTTTAGAACCCAGAGTAACACGGGGCCCTTGATTATTTGCTCGTCCAGCCAGCGGTTCAAGGAACGCACAAGCAGTTTCTCTTCCCCCTCGTCCACGAAGAAGTGGGCGGCTTCTCCGGAGAACTTGGCGGAGGTGAAAAGAAGCAAGCGTTCGGTGAGGATCTTCTTCCAATCCTCCTCGTAAACGCGGGTCAAGAGGTCGAGGAAGCGACGGTGAAACTTGGAGGGGAGCTGATCCGCCAGTTCGGGCAGGTTGTCCTCGCACTCCTTTATAATGGAGGCGGAGGTGGGTTCGAGGCTCTCCACATCTTCCTCTACATTGCGGGCGAGGTTGTTACGCACCCAGACACCGTACAGCCGTTCGGCTTGGTTCAGGTTGCGTGCCTCCATGATGGCCCGTGTGAGCTCTTCCAAAACCCTGGGCAAGTCCGCTTGAAGGTCCTCTTTTTCGGAAGAGAGGTCGAAGAGCTTTTCGGCCAACTGAATCTTGAACTTGGAGCGGCGTTCCTCGAAGAAGTCCTGAAGGATTTCCTGCTCGGGCTTAACGGGCTCGTCCCGCAGGACATAGGGTTCGGTCTTCTTGGTGGGTACCGCAACGCGCGGGTCTTTAATTAGAAGCTTCTTAACATTGGTCCACCACTTCTTGGCTTTGACGGGACCGAAGAGGTACTTGAGCACGCGCTCGATTTCTCGAGTTGAAGCACACTCGTTGTCGCCCAGGGCGAGGATGTCCATCACCAAAGTGACGGGCTCCTTCTTGGCCATTTTCTCGACTTCCTCGGGGTTCTCGCGATGGCGAGCCAGTATGTGAAGCTCGGAAAGCACTTCCAGCTTGCCGAGACAGAAGAGCGGGTCCATGGCGTGACCATTGCGGTCCTCCTCCTCGAAGTCGATGAGCAACATGCCGTGATCACCCCGATCGGAATCGAAGCCGGTAATTTTTCCGAAGCCCCAACTGCGGTGGATGCAGTAAGCTCCTGGTTGCATGGCCTCCAAGTCTTCCCGCGAGCCCGCGAGTTTCGGATCGTTTTCGATCAAGCGATCGATGGTTTCGGTATTCATGTCGGTTGTATCGCGAAGGGTAAGAAACCCCGGAAACAGATTTTAGATTAAAGGCGTAGAGACCCAATTTATCGCAACTGTCTCGAACTTAGTAACGAATCCCTAAAGATTGGCGAGCGAAAACGCTCCGTTCCACCTTCCCCTTCCGCCTTGCCTCCGGGAGGCCTTATCCTCATACTCTTCGCCCTTATCCGCTCAACGAAGACGAAAAATGAACACCCAACCCATTCAAGAAGCCGATCCTGAAGCCAAAGGCGAGCGCGGGCCCGCCATGAAGGGAGCCGACGTTCTCGTCGCAGCCCTTGAGCGCGAGGGGGTGGATGTGGTTTTCGCCTATCCGGGCGGTGCGTCGATGGAGTTGCACCAGTCGCTGACGAAATCTGAAAAAATCCGCACCATCCTTCCCCGACAGGAGCAGGGCGGGGGCTTCATGGCCCACGGTTACGCACGAGCCACAGGCAAGGCGGGCGTCTGCATGGCCACCTCCGGCCCCGGCGCCACCAACCTCGTCACCTGCATCGCCGACGCCTACATGGACTCCACCCCCCTAGTAGCCATCACGGGGCAGGTGTACCAGCAGTTCATCGGTAAGAGCGCCTTTCAGGAGACGGACTTCTTCGGGATGACACTCCCCATCGTGAAGCACAGCTACCTCGTACTCACCGCCGAAGACCTACCCCGCATCGTTAAGGAAGCATTTCACCTCGCCGAGAGCGGGCGTCCCGGCCCCGTGGTCATCGACATTCCCAAGGACGTTCAGCAAGCGGTCTTCGAACCCTTCTTTCCCGACGAGGTCAAGATGGACGGCTACAAGCTCGACCAGCCCAAGGCCACCGACGACGAGCTTCGCGAGGTCCTGAACCTCATCGCCAAGTCCAAGCAACCAGTACTTTACACGGGCGGCGGAATCATTTCCGCCGAAGCTCACGAGGAGTTGAAGGAATTCGCCGAACTTACGGGCCTGCCCGTCACCCACACCCTGATGGGACTCGGCGTCTTCGATCCCGACCACCCCCAGTCCCTCTACTGGTACGGCATGCACGGCACTGTGGCGGGCAACTGGGCAGT
>CAXGVD010000469.1:0-2460 GCA_964012695.1 uncultured Opitutia bacterium | reverse complement strand
CCCAACGGGCTGGGAAGCCACCCTCTCAGCCCGCCACGAAGACCACGCGGGCCACCACCTTCTAGCCCCCCACCAACGCGGCGAAATCGACGAAAAAGCGTGGAGCCGCCTCCGGGCGGGCCACCTCTCCCTCTCTCACCCTCTCGCCGACGGGCGCCTCACCGGCATCCTCCGGGCCTTCGACGAAACCCGGGGCGGCGGCACGGGCCTGGCCCGAAATGCCGGCATCGGCCTCGACTGGTCCCTCCGACTCGAACGCCCCTCCTCCCGCACTGTCCTCTATGCCCAAGACCGCAGCTTCTCATCAGTCTTCCCGAAAGCCGCCGCCGGGCGAGCCTCCGAAAGTGTCGCCCTAGACCAATACGCCGTCCCCTCGCGTTCCCTCGGCCTAACCCACCAACTTGCTTGGGAAGCGGACGAGCACCAACTTTCCATCGCTCTCGCCGCCACCCGCCGAAAAGGCCACACTCACGAGGACGCCTTCGGCAACCGCCGCCGAACGGGAGGCGAACAGGAAAGATTATCTCTCGCCCTAGGCGACCAATGGACCTTTCTCGAAGGCAGCGCCCTCGATCTGAACCTGCGCCTAGACCAGCTCCGCGACCACGCCGGCATGCGCTACCGCTACAAGCTCGCGGACGGCTCCGTCCTCGAAGACTTCCGATTTGCAGAGCAAAGGGACTTGGAACTCGGCGGCTCCCTCGCACTCTCCCAAGTCTTCTCCGAAACCTTCGCCGCCTCCGCCTCACTCCGCTCCCACCTCCGCCCCCCCACCCTCAACGAACGCTACCGCCCCTACCGCGTGGGCGACTTTTCCGTGGCCGCCAACGAAAACCTCGAACACGAGCGGGCCAACGGTCTCGAACTCGCCTTCGACTGGACACCCGCCTCCGTTCTCTCCGCCCGTCTCGCCCTCTTTCACGACCAGCTTCGCAACTCCGTCGCCAATGTGTCCAAACCCACCGACCCCAACGACGCCCAACGCCAAAACCTACCCCGCGCCCGCCTCCAAGGCCTGGAACTCACCTTCGAACGGCTCCTCTCGGACACCATGTCCTTCCGCCTCGCGGGAATGCTCCTAGACTCCGAGGTACGCCGCAGTCCAGCCAACCCAGACTTGGTCGGGGCCCGCTTCGCACAAGTCCCCAAGCACCGGGCGACGGGCAGCTTCCTCTGGTCACCTCTCGCCTACAAGGGCCGCCTCGACCTTCGCTACGAGTCCTCCCGCTTCGACGACGCTCGCAATTCCCGCCTCCTCGAAGACTTTCTGGCCCTCGACCTCCACCTCGCTCGCCGCTTCGGCGAACGGGCAACCCTCCGCCTCTCCGCCCTCAACCTCACCGACGACCAAGCCCAAACCCGTCTCACCCTCGACGGCCTCGCCTACCTCTCACCGCCCCGAAACTTCCTCGCCGCTCTGGACTGGAGCTTTTGAGCACTCTGGGCAGGCCTTGCGCGAGCGATAATTAATGGGACTACGCGTGCAAGCCTGCGCGACTAACTTGTATAAAGGGGTTGCAATGCGGGTGCCGCACATTCAATGTAAAGCGTTCAATGTTAGAGGAGGATCCCAAATAATTTCAAATCGTCGCAAGCCCATGAATATCAATAATCTTCGACTTCTCGGTACGCTTCTTTGCCTCTCCGCGATAAGTGCCGCCTCTCTCCAAGCCCGCGTTTTCATGTCCGCCAAGGGCGACAAGCTGGAGGGGGATATCGTCAAGAACTTCGGCGACTACATCCTCTTCAAGCGCTCTTCCGACCACCAGCTCTTCCGCTTCAAGACGGAAATTCTCTGCGACAAGGACCAAGCCTTCGTGAAGAACAACTTCGCCCCGATTCGCGAGGAAATCCCCAAGTTCCAACGTCCGCTAGCACCCAACCTCGTAACTCAACTGGCCGGCGGCATAGACGGCATTCTCATCAACAAAATGCGGGAATACCAAAAAGGCCCCAATTCCATCGTATCTGACGAAGTCTTCCTTCGCCGAACCTACCTCAAAATCATCGGCCGCATCCCCACTCTGGAAGAAACCAAAAGCTTCCTCGACGACCTCAACCGCGGCACCAAGCGGGCCAAACTCGTGGACAAGCTCCTCGACTCTGAAGGCTACGTCAGTAACTGGTTCCATTTCTGGGCGGACATCCTGCGAGCCAAAGACCGCATTCAAGGCACGTCCGGCCCAGCCGGCCGCCCCTACGTCACCTTCATCAAGGACTTCATCCGATCCAACAAGGCCTACGATGTCTTCGTACGAGAACTAATCTCATCTGAAGGCCCCGTCTGGGAAAAAGGCAGCGGCGCAGTGGGCTACTACTTCCGCGACCGCGGAATGCCCCTAGACAACATGTCCAACACCGTACGTATCTTCCTCGGCACCAGCCTCGAATGCGCCCAGTGCCACGACCACCCCTTCGACCGCTGGACCCAGAAGCAGTTCTACGAAATGGCCGCCTTCA
>CAXGVD010000468.1:0-2488 GCA_964012695.1 uncultured Opitutia bacterium | reverse complement strand
AACACAGCTCCCACTGCTTTAGTTGCTCCGCCGGGCGAGGTTTTGTTTGCCCAGGCAAGCTCTTTTCCCAACCCTTTACGGGCACCTTCCCTCAGAAGCTTTGCCCAGTAAGGGTTTGCAGGCGTTCCCATTCCGCCACGAAACGTTCGAGGTGAGTCTTGCCCTTGATAATTTCCGACTCTAGCAGTTCTCGCACAAGCGTCTGCTCGCGGTGGTAGGCGTCGGAAGAGAGCAAACCAGAAAAGTGAGCGACCCGGGCCCAGAGCAGGTGGGTGGTAAAGGCGTCGAACTCGTTGTAGTCTAGAATGTCCGCGAGGCGACCCTCCAACCACATTTGAGCCACGGAATCGCCCGCCACGTCGATTTTCCCGGGAATACCGCTAAGAGTAGCTGCCTGGTGCAGGGTGGGCTTGTCGCGATACTTGGCGAAGGCGTCGGCCAAATCGATGCCGTATTCGCTGTTGCGAGAGTCGAAGTAGTCGGGTCCTTCCCATGGCTTGTTCGGTCGATCGGAAAACCCGTAACCGGGCAAGCCGTTAACCAAGGAGCGCTGGATGATGATGGGGAGATCGGCTTGGGAGGAATTGTAGCCCACGAGTTGCGGCTTGCGGTTGCCCACCGACTTGAGGAAGGCCGTCAATATAGCCTTCTCGGAAGACTTGGCGGGGTCGTGCACGTCAGTCGGGAGAGACACGAGCTTTAATTGGGGCTCCCCGCCCCGCACCTTTTCACGCAGGATGCCCGCGAGGGTCACGATGCGGCAGAGAACCGTCTTGAGGTATGGCTGGTAGTCGGGCTCGTCGTCCTCCTTGCGGGCATCCGCCCAGAGAGCTTCGAAAGCGGCGGCGGCCTCCTCGCCGGGTCCGTCGGCGGGCGGAACGCCGTGGAGGATTTCGCCCGCCTTGGCGTCGGGCGTCCACTCCACATCGAAGGAAAAAACGGCATCGGCGATAAACTTCAACATAACGGCAAGCAGGCCTCCTTCAAGCGTTGGCGAATCCGGCGAGCGGCCCCGCACGAAACTTCTCAGGGCTCTCTCGGCCCTCAGGAACGGTGAGAATTTCGGGCTGTCCGTCTTCGATGAGCACGGTGTGTTCGAAGTGAGCGGAGGGCAAGCCGTCCATGGTCAGAGCAGTCCATCCGTCCGGCCCCATCCTCACCTTGGGGTCCTTCATGTTCACCATGGGCTCGATACAGACCGTCATGCCCTTCTTGAACTTGGGCCCGGAGCCGGATTTCCCAAAGTTGGGAATTTGCGGCTCCTCGTGCAAGGACTGGCCCACCCCGTGCCCCACGAAGTTAGTCACGATTCCGTAGCCCGCCGCCTCGGCGTGGGTCTGCACGGCGGAGGAAACATCCCCCACCCTGCCCTTGTGCACTGCCCGGCTGATACCCAAGTACATCGCCTCCTCCGTGACCTTGAGGAGCCGCTCCAACTCAGGCGAAATTCGCCCTACCGCCACGGTGCGACAATTGTCTCCAATGTAGCCCTCGCACCGGATGCAGACGTCCACGGAAATCACGTCCCCCTCCTTCAGCCTCTTATTCGGCCTGCCGATGCCGTGGACGATTTCATCGTTCACGGAAAGGCAGGTGTAGGCAGGAAAAATCTTAGAGCCCGCTCGATAGCCCTTGCAGGCACTTGTCACACCCAACCCATTCATCAGGCGCCCGCCCTCCTCGTCCAATTCCAAGGTGGTCACGCCGGGCGCAACGAAGCCGCACAATCTGTCCAGCACGGTGGCCGCAGCCCGACAGGCTTTCCGCATGGCTTCCTTCTGCTTGAAAGTCTTGCAAATCACGTCTCACCTTAAACACGCCTCCCCCCACCCCGAGCAATCCAAATCACCCCGCCCGCAAACTTCCCCGTCACTTTACACCTCCACCAGTCGGGCCGAACGCGAAAACAGGAGGCGGCAGGCGATGCGTTCAGCGTCCAAACCCGTCAGGCGCGAGAGGGCCTCGCGGTACAGTTCCATTTGTGGACGATGTCGCTCCACGGCAACGGCGATGTCCTCCTCGTTCTCGACTTCACGGTCGGTCTTGAAGTCGATGAGCTCCACCTCTGCCCAAGCGCCCGAGACGTCGCGCCGCAGAACCACGCGGTCGAAGATTCCGGAAACCATCCCGCCCTCTCTTAGAACGCAGAATTTCTTTTCGCGCCACAAGTCCACCTCTCCCGTGGGCTTGAGAAACACCGCTCTAGTCACATCCGTTTTCATGCAACGCAGAAAGTGTTCGCGGGCTTCTTCGGGAGCCTCCTCCAGCAAGGCGGAAAAGGGTTCGGCGGCATCTCCCACCAGCCAGTCCAAGTTCTCGAAGAGCTTGTGAACATAGTCCCCAACCTTCAAGGCACGCCCACGGTTTTCCCCGAAAAGGGTTCTACCCGTGACGGAAAACTCCTTTCCCGCGGAGGGGTTAATTGAACGTGGAGAGTGCCGCGAGGCAAACCCCTCCTCGATGAAAGGCGGGGGAGCAAGAGACCTCG
>CAXGVD010000467.1:0-2490 GCA_964012695.1 uncultured Opitutia bacterium | reverse complement strand
AGTTGCTCCGTGGCCGCGGCCCGGAAGGTGTCGCAGGCCCCGAGCAGGGTGGAGTGACCTCCTTCCCGCCAGAGGTGAGCAAGCTTCGCGCAGGTGGTGGTTTTGCCAGAGCCGTTCACGCCCACCAGGCACACCACTTCGGGTTTGGCCTCTGGGTTCGCTCCAGGAGAAAAGGCGCCTTCGGCTCCGTCCAGCACGCGAGTGAGGGTCGCTCGGGCGAGGGCGAGAGCGTCCCGTCCCTTCATGTCCTTGTCTTTGCGGTGGGCCTCGCGGATGCCGGCGAGGATTTCCTCGGTGGTCTCCACCCCGAAGTCACTTTCGTAAAGAGCCTCTTCGAGATCGAGAAGGGCTTCCTCGTCAAGGCGCCCGCGCCCGGAGAGAGCGTCGAAGGCGCCGCGTATGGCTTGAGCCCCTTTGCCGAGGCCTTTGCGGAATTTGGAAAAGATGCCCATGACGGTTTTCGTAAACGCGGTATGCAGCCTGGAAAAGAAGGTCGGCGGAGGTTACAGCCTAACGCAGCGGACGAGGCGGCCGGCCGGCCGGACCGGAGGTGACGGGGTGCTGAGTCACTTGGGTTGGACGAGGAGGGTACAGCAGGAGTAGTCCACGAGGCGCTTAGTGCAGCAGTCCTTGACTTGAAAGGCTTGGACGGTCAGGACGACTAGGCGGTCGGGCAGGTCCCAGGTGTCCGTGACGTAGCCGCCGGGATCGTTCATCGGCACTTTTTCGAGGGCGGGAAGGGTTCGGCTGGTGCGTTTGGCCCCGTATTTGGCGGTCAAAACTTGGCGCAGGTTCCTCCATTGGGGTTCGAGAGTTTCGTCGTAGAAGGAGAACTGCCAGCCCTTGCGGCCCTCCAGGAGGCAAAGGCTGAGACGTCCCTTTTCGTCGAACTTGCAGGCGAGGTCGTAGCGGAAGCCGTTCACCTTGCAGGCACAGCGCACGAGGTCTTTTTCCTTGTCCTCGTAAACTTCCCGATAGCCGGCTTTCTTCAGCTTGGCGATGACAGTGGGGCGGTCGTCACCCTTGCGGAGGTCGGAAAAGAGGAAACCCGAGCCGACGGCGACGAAGTTCGGGGAATCTCCGGGCTTGGAGGGAACGGTGGATAGAGGAGCGACTTGCGCCTCGCCCTCCGCTTCCAGAAAGAGCCCGCCAAGCTGAAGGGAGAAGGCTAGGCAAGTAAAGGCGGCGAGCCGGCGGTGCAACACGTCAAAGGCTGTGATAAATTCGTTCAAGAGTCAGAAGGGCGTAGGAGGTAACGAGAACAGGGTCGCGCTCCCACCAACGTCCGTTTTCGTTGATCCACGAGCCGTTGGCGGCTTGCCCGTCGAAGAGCTTCTGGGCCAACTCGCGGCGCCAATCGTGGTCGGAACCGTCCTTGGCATTGAGAATGGTCACGCCCGAAAGCGTGAGCGCCTTGCTCATGGTGTGGTAGTAATAATAGATACCTTGGGGCCCCATTCCTGGGTTCTCCTTGACGGTGTAGTGGTCGGCAATCCATTGACGGACCGCGACGACGCGGTCGTCCTTCTCGTCCATCTCTGCATAAATGAAGCTGAGTAGGCCCGCGTAGCTCATACTGCCGTAGGAGCGGAGGGCCTTGCGCCCTCCAGCGAGTTCGCGCTCGCCCGCCATGCTGCTGCCGGGGAAATAGACGAAGCCGCCCTTGTCTTCCTCGGCGTCGCTGACCCACTTTTCCTTGTTGGTGGCGGGTAGGTTCTGGCACTTGCCAACGAAGGCTATGGCGGCATCCCAATCCAACTCCAAGTCGTCGATTTCCTTAGGCTCGAGGATTTTCTTGGCGTAGAAAAGGGCCTCCATAGAGAGATGGGTGTTGGAGAGGTCCGAGTGAGCCCAGCGGGAACCGTAACCGATGCCGCCATCGAACACATTGTCGGTTTCGCCCCGCTGGTCGAAATCCTGTTGCTGGTTCACAAGAAACCTCCTTGCCTTGCGGGCCACTTCCTCCCGCTCGGGCGTGAGGCTCTGAAGCAGGGCCATCATACAGATGGAGGTATTGTAGGAGGCGAGACCCTTGCCGTAGATGCCTCCGTCGCTCTGAACCTTGCCGAGGATGAAGCCGTAACCTTTCTCGACGCCGCCGGCATAGCGGTCTCCGGGCTTGCGAGCGGGGTCTCCGATAATGGCTCGGACTGCCAAACCGGTGAGGGCGGGGTACTCCGCCTCCCCCCATTGGCCCGTGCTGGCGTTTTGCTCGCCGGCCAGCCACTTCACGCCGCGCTCGATGGCCCGCCCAACCTCAAGGCGGAGCGAGAGGTTTTCGCGATCGATTATCGCCTTCTGGGTCTTGGGGGCGGCTCCGGCGCCGACCGAAAAGAGGAGGCACCAAACCGGGAGAGTGAGGAGAAGAAAAGTCTTCATAACATAGTTCAGGGAGTGGGAACGAGTTTGCGTTTGTCCTCCGCCTTGGGCAGACGAAGGGTGATGATCACGGGCGTTTCCAAAGGCGGCATGGCGTTTTTGTCGGCGTAC
>CAXGVD010000466.1:0-2500 GCA_964012695.1 uncultured Opitutia bacterium | reverse complement strand
GGCGGACTTGTGGTCGCCCCCTCCGGACCCGGTCTCGCAAACGACCTGCTGCGGGATCCCTCATACGGCTACGCTCTCCTCAGAGCAGACCTCGTTCTCCCCGACAGCGGGTTGATGACGCTCTGGTGGAATCGCCGGACAAAGGACGCCTCGGACGAATTGCAACGAATCTCCGGCCTTCTTTTTTTGAAGGCGTTCATCCGTGCGGAGTCGGACGGAGCCTTGCGGAACTCCTTTTGGATCATGCCCGACTCCGAGCAGGACGAGGACAACCGTAAGTGGCTGGCCGAGGAAGCCGGCCTGACCGTGCCAGACGAGGCGGTCTATCACGCACCCATCTACTCCAAGTCCGGGGAACTGGCCGACAAAGATCTTTTGGGCCGAATCCGCGTCCGCTCACCCCGCGTCATCGTGGTGAACCTTGGCGGAGGCGTGCAAGAGAGGCTTGGCCTGTACTTGCGTGAAAACCTGAGCGGAAGTCCTCTAATTCTTTGCACCGGTGCCGCCCTTGCCTTTCTCTCCGGTCGGCAGGCCCGCATACCGGACTGGGCGGATCGCCTGTACCTTGGCTGGTTGCTCCGCTGCATCTCGGCCCCCCGCTCATTTATCCCGAGGTATTGGGCCGCACGGAAGTTGGTCGGCTTGTTGCGCCGTTATGGCTCCGAGTCGCCTCTCGGGGCGGGGGAGGGCGCCTCCTAGAAGCGGGAACCGACTTGCTCGCTTCCCTTCCCGCCGGCACCCTTTTCTACCCGTTTTTCCTATGACGACCAATGCCCGCACGCGAAACAAGCGCGCCTCTGTCCGCGCCTTGGGCTGCCGCCTCAACCAGTACGAGGTCAACGCCATTGCCGACCGACTTTCCGCCGCTGGCTACTCCGTCGTGCCCTTCGGCGAACCTGCAGACCTCGGAGTCATCAACACCTGTACCGTCACCAACGAGGCCGATGCCAAGTCACGCAACGTCATACGCCGCTTTGTTCGGACCAATCCCGGGGCCGTCACCGTAGTCGTCGGGTGTTATTCGCAGGTCGGGGCCTCTTCCGTTGCCGACATCTCTGGTGTGGACTATGTCATCGGCAACCACGACAAAATGAACTTCCTCGACTACGTGGGTGAGGAAAAAGTCGAGCGGCCCGTCATCGTCCGCGAACGCATCGACAAGGAGGACTTCAGCCTCGCCATCGTCGGGGACGCTCCCTTCGAGAGCCGGGCCAACCTCAAGATTCAGGACGGGTGCGATTTCATGTGTGCCTTCTGCATAATACCCTTCGCCCGCGGGCGGGCCCGTTCCCGCGACTTCGAGAACCTCCTCGCCGAAGCTCGCTCCCTCGCTGGTCGAGGCGTCAAAGAACTGATTCTCACAGGTGTAAACCTCGGGACCTACTCCTCCTGCGGAAAGGATTTTCTGTCCATGGTCGATGCCTTGGCCGCCGTTGAGGGCATCCTGCGTATCCGTATCAGCAGCATCGAACCCACCACTATTCCCGAGGAACTTTTTCCCCTCATGGCGGATCCTTGCCACCCTTTGCTTCCCTACCTGCATGTCCCCCTTCAATCTGCCTGTGACCGCACCCTCGCCGCCATGAAACGCAAGTACGACCTCGCCGAAGTCTCCGCCTTCATCCGCCGAGCCTGCGAAGCCGTCCCTCGCCTCTGCCTCGGCACCGACCTCATGGCGGGCTTCCCCGGGGAGACCGAGGCCGATTTCGAGCAAACCTGCCGCGTCTTCGTCGACCTGCCTTTCGCATACTGCCACGCCTTCACCTTTTCTGAACGCGACGGGACCGCCGCCGCCAAGAATCCGGATTCCGTGCCCATGAACGAACGCCGTCGCCGTTCCGCCCACCTTCGCAGGCTCTCCGCCTCCAAGCGCCACGACTTCTATGAAGGCCAAGTCGGCTCCGAAGCCGAAGTCCTCATCGAGGACCCCAAGGAGGGGGTCTGGCCCGCATACACGGAGAATTATGTCCGCGTCCTGCTCCGGTTGGAACGGACCGACCTCGCCAACCGCCTTGCCCGTGTCCGCCTTCTGCGAGCTCGTTCCGAATACGTTGAAGCCGAGTTGAAGAGCCTGCTCGACTAGTCGCGTCGCCTTCCTCCCTCGCCCGCCCGCTCCCTCGCCGTGCCGACTCTCCTCCTCTGGGACCTCGATGAAACCCTCGTCACCACCGCCGGCGCGGGCGAGCGGGCCATCGTCCGATCCGCTCGCGAGCACTTCGGTGTGGACCCCGACCTCGAAACCATCCCCTACGCCGGCAAAACCGACCGCCGCATCGGCCTACTCATACGCGAACGCTTTGGACTTCCCGATGATCCCGCCGAATTGGAGGCGTACCTTGAAGGCTTCGTGTCCTTAGTCACTGAAGAACTGCCCGCCTCCGACGCCCGCCCCCTGCCCGCCGTTCCCGAAACCCTCCGGGCCGCCCAAGCCTCCCCGAACCACCACCAAGGTCTCCTCACAGGAAACCTGTGGGCCTCCGCCCAAGCCAAGCTCAGCCCC
>CAXGVD010000465.1:0-2500 GCA_964012695.1 uncultured Opitutia bacterium | reverse complement strand
AGGTTTGATTGAGGACTAAACAAAAATGGTCAAGCTGGATCATTCCATCAGATGTTAGACGGTTTAGGTTTCAATCAAACGAGACAAATGTACGCCATCTGAAAGCCGAACCTTGACCGAACGGAAAAGGGAAATAGTTTTCAAAGCATGCAAACTGCGCCCGCAATCCTTCTAGCCTTGCTCTTGACGGTTTCCGAGATCAGGTCGGAAGACTGGACGAGTTGGCGCGGACTGCACGGGGATGGTTCCAGTCGCGAAAAAGCAATCCCCACGAAATGGAACCAAGAGCAAAACATAGCATGGAAGGTCGAGATACCCGGAGTCGGCCATTCCTCTCCAATTGTTGTGGGAAATCAGGTATTCGTCACAACCTGCCTGGAAAACACCAAGGAAAGGGTTCTCTTGTGCCTTAATCGCCTCACGGGCGAGGAAGTCTGGAGAAGGGTCGTGATCCGGGCTCCTCTCGAGGCGATTCATCGCCTGAACAGTCGTTCCTCCAGCACGCCTTCCTGCGATGGCGAGCGCGTCTACGTCTCTTTTCTGGAACCCGACGGAACTTCGGTCCCGGCAGAAGTTGTTCGTGAAAGAAGCGGAGACCTGCGCGCAAACAATGCGGGACTACCGGTAAACCCGGGAAAGATGTGCATTGCGGCTTACGATTTGAAGGGGAACCGCAAATGGATCGCGAGACCGGGAGAATTCGCAAGCGTCTGGGGCTATTGCGCCAATCCCGTGGTGTTCGAGGACAAGGTCATACTCAACGGCGACTACGATGGCGACGCCTTCATCGTGGCTCTTGACCGCAAGACGGGGGAAACCGAGTGGAAGGTCGCTCGCGAAAACCGCATTCGCAGCCATTGCACGCCGCTGATCCGAAAGCTGGAGGGCAAGCACCAGATGGTCGTGGCGGGAAGCCACTCCATCGTGAGCTATGACCCAAGAGATGGATCGAAACTTTGGTACACCGTGGGCCCCAAAGGAAGGGCCGTGGCCTCACCCGTCTTTGGCAAAGGTCTATTCTTCGTAAGCGCAGCCTACCCAAGCAAGGAAATGCTGGCGATCAGGCCGGATGGTCGTGGAGACGTCACCCGCACCCACATCGCATGGCGAACCCGCGACTCCGCCCCTTACGTGCCCTCCCCTATTGCTGCGGGTAACTACTTCCTGTCCGTTTCAGACTCGGGGGTCGCCAGCTGCTTCGACGCAAAAACGGGCCAAAGGCATTGGCGAGAAAGGCTGGGCGGCGGACACAGCGCTGCTCCCGTCACCGCCGATGGCTTGGTTTACTTTGTCTCAGACCTAGGTGTGACCAAGGTCGTGAAGGCGGGAGAAAAGTTCCACTTGGTCTCGGAGAACCCGATCGGTGAAACCTGTTACGCCTCGCCTGCAATCAGCGGAGGACAAATCTTCCTGCGCACCGTAAAGCACCTCTTCTGCATAGGCGAAAGACGATAGTAGCTCATCCGCAAGGTGCGTTCTCCGCCCTCACTCACCCTCCGTGACCCAACGCTCCAAGGCATAGTCGTATAACGCGAGAGGCTTTCCGCTTTCAGGTCGAAGGTACAGCCAATTCGAGGAACTTGCGGAATAGAGGAAAGGGAAACTTCTCTCTGAAGTCCACACCCAGCCTTGGCCGCTCCTCCATAGCCAAGTCGATTCCGTGGTCGAGCCCACTCGATACAGCCAGCCCAGGCGATCGTGATAAATCCAGCTAGAGTTCGTCTCCAAGTACGAGCCGAACCACTCCATCCTCCTCCATCCGGAGCCCAAGTTCTTGGCGAGGCTCCATGAATTGCGCGATGCGTTCGAGTCATCCCCCTTGTCGATCGACAAGCCTAGATCCTGATTGTCGAAATAGGCGATTCGATTCGGAACGGTCCGCATCACGACCTCGGCCAAGGCATCGGAAATACGGTCCCGTCGACACCTCAGCGCAAAATAAAGCAGGAAGGTCTCCGCCACGTCCTCGCGATACGGGTTGTCACGAGCGTAGGTGGAAATAAACTCGCCGTCCGCAGCTTGGGCCGCAAGCCAACCCGAGGCATTGGCGTGGTCTCCGTCCAAGGAAGTATGGGCCCCCTCATGCACGAGCGTTTCCTCGAGGATTCCCTCGGCGGTGTAGAGATCCGCCTGACCTGTGTGAATCAACAGGTTTTCATTCCCTCCGCCAAAGGGATTCACGCCCTTGTGAATCCAGACCGTCTTCACGTCGTCCCGGATGCACCTCGGCAGCCGCCCGATCACGGGGGCATACTTCTCGGCCTCCCTCCTCGCCGAGTCAACGTCGCCGAACTCGGGGTTTACCTGAATCTCAACGCCCGGGCCGTCGGAAAAGCCGGCATTGAACAAGTACGCATTGAGATACACCCAACCGGACCGCCTGTCGTACATCGTTCTTTCTCCGGTTCCGCCATCCTCGATCGTCGTGAAAGTCGTGGGATCGGTATCCGTGATGACGTCGGGATCCAGAAAAATTGTGCCATGGTATGGCGGTTCGCCA